>DAINRK010000440.1:0-4276 GCA_036741855.1 Anaerolineales bacterium | reverse complement strand
CATAATCCACAACAGACTGGACCATAATAAAATTTTTTTCATTTATTTCCCTTTCAACATATTGGTTTCGAGCCATTGTGCCAGCGCTGGGTAAAACAGCACACGAGGCGAATAGGGAATCTCGTTAAACAAGCCATGCGGTGACTCATTCAGATTGTGATCTGCATTCGGGAAAATTTCGTACGAGAAATTATCTTTTCCTGAGGCCATCAGCGCCTGCAAATTCTCCGCGCTGAACGTGACCGGCACACTCTTATCCACGCTTCCCCACAGCCACAAGCCAGGCTGATTGAGTTCAGCAATAATGGGAATGGGATCAAAACCACCCGGTTTTAAGTCACGTAGTTGTTGTGTGATTTTGGCATCATCGTAATTGGTGGCTGTGTCGCCATCGTTGGTGTAGGAGCTGAACACGTCTTCTTGAAATGTCGATTCAACTGGACCTGACAGAATCACCATGTGTGTTATTGCATCTGATTGAGAGGCGGCGAGAGGGATAACCCAACCTGCCTGACTGCCACCGATCAACCCAATGCGTTTCGCATCAATCTCCGGATGGGAAGCCAGATACTCAACTCCAGCAATCGCATCCTCTGCAATCTTCTGCAAATTGGAAGAACTCGCCGCCTCCTGATAAACGCCTTCAGAAGCGCCCACACCGCGCTTGTCATAATTTAGGATGGCAAATCCCTCACTGATCATATAATGCGCCATCAACTTGTCGCCGAAGTTATCGCGTGTGCCAGGTTCAGAGCCGTGCAACATCATAAAGCCTGGCACGGGCAAATCCGATTCAGGCAATGAGATGCGACCTGCTAATCTGATGCCATCTGCGCTGGTGAAAGTGATGTCTTCATATGTATATTGAACACGTTCAGCAAATTGACCTGATGTCGCAGATGGCGTGATACTATTGACATCATCCCACCACATCAAACCTGTGGCTTTCCCTTGGTCATCGGTAATAAATTGAATCCGCCCGGCAAATGGAGCGCCGACCACACGCAACACGCCAACGGCAAAGGTGTAATCATCGAAGGGATAGAGACTACGTAAGGCACCAGATTCAAAATCGGTCATCATTAAAGTTTTGCTAAAGAAGTGCAAACCGCCGTTTGAATATTCTGGGCTGACGATGATACTCAGTGCTTTTCCTGTTTCAAATTTATAGACACCTTCATATTTTCCCAAAACAGGGGCATCTACTGAAGCAATCGGCGTGAACGTAACCGAACTTTTCTGTCCGTCCCAATTTAATTCCCCAGATAAATAATTATCAGAGAATGTGCCAGCAAATTCAATCTGGGTGAATGGGTCGTTTAATTTGCCTTCAACGGAGAAGCTGACTTCTTCACCATTTTGAGTCAATATGATCGACCAGGTCTCCGTCAATGGCTCAATATTCAATTTTGAATCATCGAAGTTTACGGAAACAGATGCGATAGAGTCATCGGGTTTGGCTACACCGCCGAGCCATTCACCTGTCAGTGTTTCACGAGCGGCAAAGTTGGAATCTGTCGGAGTGGGAGATAAAGGTGTGGGCGACGTTAACGTAGGAGTCGCTGTCTGGGATGAGCAGGCTGATAGTACACAGAGCAGGAGGAAGGTAGATAGGATGCGCATGCGTCCCAATATAATTGAGCGCATCGTAGAAATCCCCATCCAAATGGATGGAAGTAAAAAAGACCCCTCTTGAGAGGGGTCAGAGGAGATTCAATTTGCGTGCCTCGGTTGCGGCTTGTGTGCGGTTATGTACACCGAGTTTGCGAAAGATTTGCCGAGCATACCAACGCACTGTACTCACTGCTAACATCTGCGTGTGCGCAATCTCAGGGTTGGTATGACCCTGCGCCATCAATTGCAGAATGCTGATTTCCTGTCGGCTCAATGGTTCGATTAATGGTTGTGATTGATGTGTTGAAGCACTCGCAAGAATCTGTTTCGCAAAATTATTATATGGATTCGGGACACGCTTCAATAATGGAATAAGCTCACACTCTTCATCAAGAAAAGGTCGCACATAATTTTCTGGCGCGGCAATCTCTAATGCTTGAAGCAACGCAGTCATTGCATGGTTGGTGTGATGTTGCACTTGATACAACAACACCTGCATCAAACGAATTTTCAGAATAGTGCTATTGCGTTTTTGCTTTTCAGAATCCTTCAAACGCCACTCAAGCAAACGCTCCACACGCTCCCACTCGTGAGATTGCTTTGATGCAATCAGATACTGGCATAATGGAAAAAACGATTCGTCATTAAAGATTGGATTTGACTCATTATGTAAATCGAAGGCTTCCCAACCCGAGAGTTTCAGCCAACGGCTTGCCGCCTCATACTCACCAGCCGATAATTGCAATTTCGCCCGAACACCTCTCACCCATCCAATTGGCTCTGTTTCATGATGTTTCAACGCAATCTTTTCAGCCGCACTCAAAGTTTGCATTGCCTGTTCGTATTGATTCTCGGCATCTTGAATCCAAGATAGCGTGAGATGCCCTTGAACGGTCGCTATGGGATATGCATTTGCATCAGCCTGTTCCAGCGCATCGGTGATGTATTGCCTGGCTTGCGAGAGTTGATTCCAGAAATAATGCATCCGCCCGAGACGCAATTTGGGGAGGAAAACGAGGCGCGTCAAAGATTCAGCCTCTGCCAACTGCAACGCCTCCATATTCAGATCATGTGCCCGATGAAGTTGACCACGCATCGCCGCCAGCGCCGATTCATTCATCAGTATTGAAAAGGTGGTAAACGGATTCCCTGCCCGATATGCTGTCTGCCGCGCCGAACGTAGCACAGATTCAGCATGATCAAAATTCCCCGCCTCCAACGTAGCGGATGAGAGTATCGCTGAAATAACTGTCCGCAAGTTCATATTTTCATCGGCTACAAGATGCAACGCCTGTTCACCCAGCACAATCGCTGTCACAAAGTCCTTTTCTTGACGGGCAATTGCTGAACGAATCCCTAACACCTGAATATATGCGTGCTGCAAGTCAATCGGCACTGTGCTCGATTCATGATTTGTCACCTGTTGAATCAGGGGCGTGATCAATGTCTCCAAACGGGACGCCCACTGCTCGGCAGAATTCAGTTCACCAGTCACTGCATAAGACCAGCCATACCATAGGCAGAGCTCCCATCGATCCCACACAAGTTCCTTGGGTAGTCGATCCAGATATTTCAGAATTGTCGAAATCTCACCATGCCGCATCCACTGTTCGGATTGGGGGCCAATCAGGCAGGTGGCATATTCGTAATCTCTGCCAGCAAGCGCGTGTTGAATAGCTTCGAGGATGTAATCATTCTTACCAAACCAATGACTGGCGCGTTTATGCAAGTCTTGTACAGTGTTTTCGGGACAGTCAGCTAACAGACGTTTCCGCAGAAACTCAGTAAAGAGATGATGATAACGAAACCACTCACCATTATCGTCCAATGAAATAATGAATAGATCGTCGGCTTCAAATTCGTCCAACAAGGCCTGACTATCACTCCGTTGAGTCATTGCATTACAAAGTGACGCGCTGAGTCTGTTGACCAGTGATGTTTGCAGTAAAAACTCCCGTCGAGAAGGAGATAGCTGGTTATAGACTTCTGTCAGCAAATAGTCCCCGATGAGACGATTTTCTCCCGATTTCCACGAATATTTTTTTTGATTTCGAATGTATAGCGCCGCGAGTTGCAATCCAGCTGCCCAGCCTTCTGTTTGCCCTTCAAGAACATGAATATCATCCCTGGATAATTCGAGTCGCATCACGCGTTTGAGAAATTCGGTTGTTTCGTTGAATGTGAACTGTAAGTCATGAGTTCGAAGTTCAATTAGCTGATCTCGTGCCCGCCAGCGCGGTAACGGCAGAGGAGGGTCGTGACGAGTTGTAATAACCAGGTGTAGAGAATGGACATGCTCTATTATTTCTTCAACGAGCTTGTGAATATCCGAAGATTTGATGCAGTGATAATCTTCAAGCACAAGGGTAACGGGCAGTTTAAATTTCGATAAATCATTGATAAGACTTGAGATTATTGCATCTATCTGAGATGAAATCTCTCCTGCTCTATCAAGAATATTCTCAACGGTTTGCCCAATTGCTGGATCAACTTTCTGCAATGAGGCGATCAGATACATGACAAAACGCGGAAACGAGTCATCCTCCGGCTCAAGAGATAACCACGCACGGCGATGGTTGGATTTCCGAAGCCAAGGAGCCAACAGTGTTGTTTTTCCGAATCCGGCAGGGGCAGAGATCAATATAAGAGCAGAGGGTCGAGT
>DAINRK010000439.1:0-4280 GCA_036741855.1 Anaerolineales bacterium | reverse complement strand
GCCCGCGCGGGCGATGCGGATATAGATATTATATAAAGCCCACGAGCCTAACAGCATTCCTTCAGTGACAGCGAGAAAAATGACCAGTTCAAGAGGAGTTGAATTGGGCGTATTGGGCGAGGCAAGTAAAAAGAAGCACCACAGCGCAAAGCCGATAACACCAAGTTCAATGAACTCAATCAATGCGATTTTGTTTCGCACGGATTGCAGTACAGATTCTGATGAAGACTCAAAGGTTGTTTCCATATTTGTTCTCTTTCTTTATTGAAGATAATGCACGGCATTATATGGCAGAGTTGTGTCTCATTCCTTTACAGACTTGTTTGATGAACTTACAAAAAGAATAAGAGCGACCTTCCGGTCGCTCTCGTTTTTGTGGGAAGTCTAGATTACCACTCAATCCAGTCACCTTTCGGATGCACCCAGGCTGAGTCCGTTGCTTCCGCTTTGAAGAAGCCATCGTATCCTGCCAGAAACTCTTCATCACCATAATAGTCGCCCATGCGTTCGCCATTCATCCATACATCTACACCAAAATATTCAAGCGCTTCCGGTGAATTCGGAGCCGCCAGGCGGAAGTAGGATTCATGTGAGAGCAAGCCCAATGCGCGGGCCTTGCTGATGGTTTTGGTAATAACAGCGTTATGTAATTTCTTCGCTTCCTCTTTTGAATTAACAGTGCCGCGCACAACCGCGATGACGCGGTCATTACTCCCGAACGGGGCTGGGATGTGGAAACTGGTAAAGCCCTCAGCAGGCGCCCAAACGACCGGGTCACGTTCACTGAAGATCATAGCCCCGCCCTCTTGCACCTGCTTATCGGCGAAGAACGTGTTCAATCCATCGATGCTGTGCCAGAGGTCCATGATCAGGAATTCGCCCGCGCCATTTGATTTGGCATGCCCGCTATGCGGCACGGGAACGTAGACCATATGGCTGACATCCCCCAAAGATTTCGCGGCAGCAACACCATCGGGATTCCCCGCAGTCATATTGTGGACTTTGCGAGCCTCCTCCAGTGTGGAAGGTGAGAGCGTCCCGCGAATGGTAAGCAAATACAGGGTTAAGTTGTCGTTCATGATTTTCTCCTTTTGAGTCGGATAGAGTCCGTCTGTTTAGTCGTTCACTTATTAAGACGGCAAGACTCTGCCAGACTCATCGGTTAAATCATGACAGGTAATCCGAATTTTGTGAAAAGTTCACCATCAAAGGTCAGGAAGTCATTGATCTCGCTGATCGAATCGTCCTCAATCGTTAGGATATGTAGTGCCGCCGCGCGATAGATACCATCTGGATCCATTTGATAGACTGCAAAGGCAGGTGATCCATTGGCGCGGACCGGTTTGAGTTGCACCCGGAATACATCAAACATCTTAAAGAGCTTGCCCGCAATAAACGTTTGTACATCGTCGCGGCCACTGAACCAGACGGGCAGCGGCGGCATGGTCAACGCAACATCTTCTCGCAGGACTGCAACCAGCGCGGCAGAGTCGGCGGCTTCCCAGGCGGTGACGTAGCGCGCCAGCAATGCTGATAGTTGTTCGTTCAAAAGAGTGGATGTCGTTTTTCGTTCTGGCTGTTTCATCGTCCCGCGAGCGCGCTGCAAGGCACTGTTGACCGCGGCAGTCGATGTATCGAGAATCTCCCCAGCTTCATTCGCGCTCCATCCCAGCACGTCACAAAGAATCAGCGCGGCGCGCTGGCGGCCCGGAAGTTTTTGCAACGCCGCGACAAACGCCAGCGTGATGCTTTCACGTACCTCGTAACGGGCTTCGGGATAGATACTCGGCTGCCCATCGATGTATTCATCGGGGAACGGTTCGACCCAGATCACTTCATTCGAGGGCGGAGGCAGGTCACGGGTCGGATCACCGCGCTGATACAACTCCTTTGAGAGCCCGCGCACGCGGCGACTGTCCAGCACATCCAGACAGGCATTGGTCGCAATTTTATATAACCACGCTCTCAGGGATGAACGTCCTTCGAACGAGTCGAGTCGTTTCCAAACGCGCAGGAGGATCTCCTGAGAGATGTCTTCGGCGTCTTCGAACGAGCCAAGAATGCGATAACAATGGACGAGGATCTCGCGGCGATACGGTTCGACCAGTTTTTCAAAAGCCTCCTGATTCCCCGCTCTGGCCAACGCCAATTGTTCTGCCTGTTCATCGATTTGGATATTTTTCATACTTCATCTTCATTTCGCGAGAATAAGATTATGAGCCGCTTCCATTTTTGCTTGATAATTGATGAATTCTTCTCTGTTGCATGACGATAACGCCAAACATGATTACCGTCAATATCGGCCAGATGATCACAAATACCCAGACGTTAATTTCTTTGTAAGTGATGCCAAGTATTCCTGCCCAATAGACCAATACATTTACACACCAATCGAAAATTTGATCCATCATTTTCTTTCTCCTTTTGCAAAGGTTTTATGTTGATAGATCAGATTTTATTGGCAGTGCACTTTCAGAGTCTCTCTCAGACTCTCAGGTTCATAAATAATTTGACATCCTGCGTGATCTCCTCTACACTATCCCAAACGCCTTAATTAAACGTGGTATGAACAATGTCAAATAATAAAACAGTCTGGTCTTCTGAACAGGGAGACCTGCGCAAGAAAAAAGACCTCACTCCTAACCCCTCCCCTGGTAGGAGAGGGGAATCTGTACCGCCTCAACAGCAGACCATCTACCTGCACCGCGAATCCAGCGGGCGCCGCGGGAGTGCTGTGACTTTGGTGAAGAACCTGGCGCTATCTGCCGATGATCTGAAAGCACTGGCGAGGAAGTTAAAGCAGGAATGTGGCACAGGCGGGACGATCAAAGAGGGCGTGATCGAAATTCAAGGAGAACAACGCGAGAAGATCGCAGATATGTTGCGGAGGTTGGGTTACAAAGTCAAGATCGCGGGAGGATAGATGTCCCTGAAGATCAAGCCTGCATCACGCGGACCGAAATTTGTTCACTGATACCTTTCAACTCCAGATTGCGTGACTCCAACTGATTGCTGTCCATGCCCGCGGCTTTGAGAGCCTGTTCGCTGATGAGAATCTCCCCGGCAGCCGCCTTGGAAGCAATTCTTGCTGCGGTGTTGACTTCATCACCAATCGCTGAAATATTGACCAAGCCTTCGGCTGAACCCATCGCGCCAAAATAAGCAACCCCAGCATGGACTCCGATGCCCACGGGAATCTTTTGCGCCTCCATGACCTTTAGGATTTTTTGCGCGGCATGGACTGTCCGTGCGACATAATCCTTCCCCGCAAAGCCTGCGCCCCAAAATGCCGCAACCGCATCGCCTGCCAGTTTTTCAACCAGACCGTCTTCCTCAGCAATGGCTTTTGTAGTCCCGATGAAAAACCGATTGATTAGTTTTTGGAATTCCAGCGGAGTCATTTGTTCCGAAAGCGCTGTAGAGCCGCGCACATCCACGAACAGCATGGACATTTCCACTTCCGCACCGCCGGGGAACTTTTTGGCGAAATCCTCACACACATTACAGAAGTATGGGTTAAGGTTGGATTGTTTTCTGCCATACAGCGCGCCGACCACCATCCCCCCGACTCCTTGAAACGGCGCATGACACAACTTGCAACGCGGATCATGCGGCAGGATGTTGAAAAAACGATACAGGCGCATTTCGACCGCGAACGCATCGGTCATGAACCAGTCGTGCCACATCTGTTCAACATTATCTTTATTCACAACCATAGGGTTCATCCTTTGATTGTCATTAAATCACAGATGTGTGAAAGATACCACTCGGAGTGACTTTTGCTAACGAATTGATACTTTTGCCTTATTTTCTCGACCCCTACACTGTAACCTCATATAGCTCAAGGAGCTATATCAGCGTAATTCTCAATCAATGCCAGCATTACCTCACGCGAACCCTGCCTCCAGTCGTCGCTGGCGTAATAGGCGTCCTCCATTTGTTCGCGCTGGGAGTAATGCTTATGGCCGCAGATTATTGAGTAGAATTGAGATATTGTCGGAGTCGGAGTTTGCTACTGCCAAATCCAAATCCCGATCCTGATCAAAATCGTCCACAATGACCGACCATGGCTCTTCGCCAACCTCAACCACCAGGGTCTCAGCGAAATTTCCCAGGCCTTGATTCGTCAGGATGGAGACAGTATGAGACGCTTCATTCGCCGCGGCCAAATCAAGATCGCCATCTTCATCGAAGTCGCCCGCCGCAACAGAATAAGGCTCCTCGCCCACATTCACGGTCTGTATGAGTGTGAATGAGCCATCGCCCTTATTCGCTAACAC
>DAINRK010000438.1:0-4281 GCA_036741855.1 Anaerolineales bacterium | reverse complement strand
GGTGAGGTAACGCGCATTAAATGGTGACACGCATCAGTTTGGATTGACTCAGGCCACATCCGCATGTCCTTCGTTCCTATCGGAAATCTTAGATTGACTATATGCCTCTTTATTTTATATAATTGAACAAATTTGCATCTTTTTACAGCTTTGGGTGTACTACTTTAGAAAGGAGGTGGTAAGCGGTAGACCGGGTGGTAGTTCGATACGTTGATCAACATAATTCCCAAAGGAGAGAGAAATGAAGTCCAATTGGTTCGTTCTAGTTTCCATCGTTGCATTGGTCAGCCTGGTGCTTTCCGCTTGCGGTGCAACAACTGGCGGGAGCAACATGAAGACTGAAATTGGTGAAGGGGAAGGCGAGGTCTCGATTATTTCCTGGGCCGGTTATATTGAACGCGGCGATACTGACCCTGCTTATGACTGGGTCACCCAATTCGAAGCTGACACAAGCTGCAAAGTGACTAACAAAGTCGCGGCAACTTCTGACGAAATGGTAACCCTGATGAATGAGGGTGGGTTTGATCTGGTAACTGCCTCCGGAGATGCTTCGAATCGCTTGATTGCTGCCGGCAAAGTCCAGCCTATCAATGTTGAGTTGATCCCATCGTGGAACACGGTAGATGAGCGATTACAGAGCGCGCCCTGGAATACGGTGGACGGTGTTCATTATGGTGTCCCATATCAATGGGGTCCGAATGTGTTGATGTATAACACCGAAGTGTTCACTGAAGCGCCAACCTCATGGGATGTGACCTTCACAGAGATGGACCTTCCTGATGGTCAATCTAATAAAGGCCGCGTGCAGGCGTATGATGGTGCTATCTACATGGCCGATGCCGCGCTTTATTTGAAGACCCATAACCCTGAGTTGGGCATTGAGAATCCCTACGATTTGAACCAGGAACAATTCGATGCGGTCGTGGCATTGCTTACGCAGCAACGAGATTTGATCAACCGCTATTGGCATGATGCCTATATTCAAATGGATGATTTCAAGAACGAAGGTGTCGTTGCTTCCGGTTCTTGGCCCTTCCAGGTAAATCTGCTTCAGTTCGAGGGTGCGCCGATCGCATCCACTTTCCCGCAGGAAGGTGCAACAGGCTGGTCGGACACGACCATGATGCATGTCGATGCACCTCATCCCAACTGCGCTTACAAGTGGCTGGAGTGGTCGCTCAACCCGAAGTTGCAGGGTGACCTTGCTGCTTGGTTCGGTTCTGTCCCCGCAGTTCCGGCTGCCTGCCAAGGCAATGAGTTGTTAACGGATGCGGGTTGTACCACCAATGGATTCGATCAGTTCGATAATATCTGGTTCTGGCGCACGCCAACCGCTCAATGTAGCGATGGTAGCGGCGGATGCATTCCGTATAGCAAGTGGGTTGAAGCCTACGTAGGGATCATCAGTCAGTAATGTAAAAATATTACAGGCAGGGATTTTGTCCCTGCCTGTAACCTAGCGGAGCATCGAAACTTCATGACTACACCTGCCATACGCTTCGATAAAGTAAGCCGACATTTCGGGGATGTGAAAGCGGTCGATAATGCTGACATCGAAATCCGAGACGGTGAATTCTTTTCCATGCTCGGTCCATCGGGTTCTGGAAAGACAACCTGTCTCCGTATGATCGCCGGCTTTGATCGACCTACGTCGGGGAGTATATTTTTGTATGGGCAGGATGTATCTGACTTGCCGCCCTATGAAAGAAATGTAAACACTGTTTTTCAAGATTATGCATTATTCCCACACATGACTGTGGCGGATAATATCGCGTATGGGTTAATGATCAAGGGAGTTCCGAAGAAGGAACGATACAGCCAGGTAGATGAAATTCTCGACCTTGTGAGGCTGCCCGGCTTTGGACATCGGAAGCCATCACAACTCTCCGGTGGGCAACGCCAGCGCGTCGCACTCGCCCGTGCTCTGATCAATCACCCCAAAGTTCTGCTGCTCGATGAACCACTTGGCGCGCTCGATCTCAAGTTGCGTCAACAAATGCAAGTGGAACTCAAGTCTATTCAACAGCGCGTTGGAATCACCTTCATTTTCGTGACTCACGATCAGGAGGAAGCATTGACAATGAGCGATCGTATCGCAGTCTTCAATGAGGGGAAAATTGAGCAGGTTGGTGCGCCTTCAGATGTTTATGAGCGCCCCGCTTCTCCTTTTGTGGCCGGATTTGTTGGTACATCCAATCTCGTCAGCGGTGAAGTAGCTAAACGTATTACAGGTTCAGAACAGATGTTTTCTGTCCGCCCGGAAAAAATCCATTTGGGTTCGGCTGAGGATAAACCAGAGAAGGACATGCTCACTATTGATGGGGTTGTTCGTGACGTCGTGTATCTTGGATTATTCACCCGTTATTTGGTGGAAATTGAAGGCGGGAATGATTTAGTTGTGGTTGAGCAAAACCTGAAGACTACCTCAATGGATGTATTATCCGCCAAGGGACAGAAAGTGCGCCTGCTTTGGCATAAAGAGCACATCAGTCATGTAGGAGGATGAAGATGTTGACGCGTGCCTCCACCTACCTTTACCAACGACCTAAATTGATCCTTGCTCTGCTGCTCGGTCCGCCGATGCTTTATCTGTTGATCGTGTATTTGGGCTCCTTGGTTTTGTTGTTGATGAATAGCTTCTTCTATCTTGAAGAGTTTACAGGTTTGGTCGTGAGGCAGTTTACGCTCCGCACCTACGTACAGCTGTTTACCCCTACCAATCTTGGCATTTTCGGACGGACAGCAGGAATGGCGATGGCTGTCACCATTGCAGATGTGATCATCGCCTTTCCATTGGCTTATTACATAGCTCGATTCGCTTCACCACGTTCGAAGACTTTTTTGTATATTGCAGTTACGCTTCCATTGTGGTCAAGCTATATTGTTCGTGTCTACGCCTGGAAATTAATCCTTGCCAAGGAAGGTATTATTTCATGGTTATTTAATTTGCTTGGACTTCAATTCATGATTGATTGGCTCCTGTCTATTCCAGGCATTGGTGGTTCCTCACTTTCACTTTCACCAATCGGCATGTTCATCGCGTTTTGTTATATCTGGCTTCCTTATATGATCGTGCCGATTCAGACCGCTCTCGAGCGGGTTCCGAAATCTCTGCTTGAAGCCTCTAGTGATCTGGGGGCGAATGCCTCACAGACATTTCGTAATGTTATTCTCCCACTCGCATTCCCTGGTGTCGTTGCAGGATCGATCTTTACGTTTTCGCTAACACTTGGTGATTTCATCATCCCGCAGGCACTCGGCAACTCGCGCTTTTTTATCGGACAGGCAGTCTATTCCTATCAAGGTACTGCAGGGAATATTCCCCTCGCGGCGGCATTCACTATGGGACCTGTGGTTATCATGATTGTTTATCTTCTTGTTGCGCGTAAACTGGGAGCATTCGATGCGCTCTAAATCCTACAGCGAGAGACCTTCAATTGGTTTGATATTGGCGGCGCTTGGAGCGTTGTTGTTTCTTCATGTTCCATTGTGGATTATTTTCCTCTACTCTTTCACCACAGATGAAGCGACCTATTCATTTCCCCTGCCAGGCATCACTACCAAATGGTTTGGAGTCGCGCTTCAACGCCAGGATCTCTGGTCTGCTCTCACGCTATCAGTTCGAGTGGCAGCTGTAGCGACTCTAGCTGCGCTCGTCCTCGGGACATTGGCAGCAGCGGCTGTGTATCGAAGCAATTTCTTCGGCAAGGATGCAATCTCTTTCTTACTGGTGTTACCGATTGCACTACCGGGAATTGTGACAGGCATCGCACTCCGATCTGCAATTGGCACACTGAATATTCCCTTCTCCTATTGGACAATTGTCATCGGTCATGCCACATTTTGCGTAGTGGTTGTGTATAACAATGTGTTGGCGCGCTTCCGCCGCATGCAGGGATCGCAGATTGAAGCTTCCATGGATTTGGGTGCGAACTCGTTTCAAACATTTCGCTATGTTATATTGCCAAACCTCGCGACTGCTTTGCTTGCCGGAGGTATGCTAGCCTTCGCGCTTTCATTCGATGAAGTCATTGTCACTACATTTACCGCAGGACAGCAATCCACGTTGCCGATTTGGATTTTCTCGCAGCTCACTCGCCCGCGTGATCGACCTGTCACAAATGTGGTTGCCACGTTTGTTATTCTCATTACTTTCCTGCCGATCTTCTTCGCGCAAAGAATATCCGCGCAGAGTTCAGATACCGAAGGGGAGACAAAATAATTTAATTGGTATTAACTTTCAATTGCGCGCGAAGCGGGAATCACTTCCAAAAGCACTTC
>DAINRK010000437.1:0-4285 GCA_036741855.1 Anaerolineales bacterium | reverse complement strand
TTATAGTGACCCTTGCTCACTGATTGCATAATACTATTTGTATCGTAAATTTCAAGTCCATCTGGTCCACGTGCAACGTATACCAGGTTTTGAGCGGTTGCCACATCCAGGACTGTTCCCAGGTTTTTGATATGCATGATTTCAGAGGGTGAAGTTGGATCGTTGACGCTCAATATCCGCACGCCATCAGAATCATTTGCGACATAAGCAAAGCCGCCACTTATGGCGATATTATGCGCAATTCCCGGTGAGTTCCATTCGCTAAGTTTTTTGGGGTCAGATGGATCATTAACATCAATAATGTGAATGCTATTATCCCCTGTGATTACGTAAGCCCTCTTATTCTCAACAGTAAAGTTTTTGACCAGGTAAGGCAAAGTAGAAGAGGAGAGCCGGGCAATTTGCCCAGATTGCGATAATCTCAAAATCGTAAAATCATACCCTTCTGCAATGTACCCCAGGTTATCCTGTAAATGAATTTGGCTGACGGATGGGGAAGGGATTAGAAACACATACAGCACCAACAACAAGGTCGGCAGACCCAAATATATTAGCTTGCTTGACCGAATGGATGACAATAGTTCCATATTCAGCTTATCCTCCCGCGATGAGACCGTTCGATTCTGATTTAACGATGGGTCAATTAAGGTTTTGCCTGCCTATCTATAATCTATACCCTAGCTGGATCACGCAATCTGATCACAATTATGAAACGAAGGACTACTTATAAACTTCCAGCCCAGTGTTTATAGCCTAAAACACCATTGATGTGTTTTACCGCCTCTTCGATATTCGATGGTACCGCCTCTTTTTTCGCTTTCATAAATTCAATTGCCTCGATAAACTGTTTGCGGTATTCCAGCAAAAGCATTCTCATCGCTTCTCGATGCTCTGGTGAGTGGGTAGCCCGTTCTTTCATGATTTCTGACAAGGCTATGATTTTCAACATACTATCCACGCCTTCAGCCTCATCTTCATCCAGCATCAGGTCGTCCATGGTTTCGCTAATCTCTTTGGGCTTGAACGCTTCCCGTCTCATTGATTTTCTTGATTGTTTCGCCGTGCCCATGATTTCACGATACGCTTCAAATGGAACACTCTTGATGAGGGATTCCATCTTGTGAATGATTGCATCTTCTTCTGCGAATTTGATAACAAACGGATTGCTATTTTTCGCATTTTCCTGGCTAAGTTTCCATGCTTCCAGGTGTTTCTCAGGAATAATATCAATATGTGTCTTCCATGTGCCAACACCGATCCAATGCAGTTCCACGCCTCTGTTTCGGGCCCTTTTTGTGAAATCTTCAGCAAATTGGGTAAAAAGGTTCGTTATTTCATAACGCGGCGTAAATTTTGGTGGGGGCATTACCTCTTTTGCTTCGGGTGGCTCTTCGGTACCCTGGGTTAATTGTTGTACCTGCTTGGCAATTGCCTCTTCGCGCTGTTTTGCTTTTTCGAATTCGGGCATGCCCGTGCTGGCCAGATACACTGTGAGGTTATGCTGATTCATGAATCCGCCAAGATTAGCACGGATAAGTCCGACCATATTGTTAATCCACGAAAACTCATAGGTCGACGGATTTGGCAAATCAGGTGTGACCCTGGACGACGACTTATAAATAATTTGTTCAACAGCTTCCTTGCTGAATGGATACGGTAAGGCAGCAGAAGGCTTTGCACCCTCCCCGCGGTAAATACTGAACATCAGCCGTACATCGGTTGCAGTAATCGGAATCCCATCGCGACTGCGGCTCTTCACCGACTGTGACTTGGGGTCCTGATCACGCAAGTCCACATAATGATCGCGGATGTCCACTGCCTGTCTGAATCGCTCAAACCCATCCAGTATGGCAGCGCCAGGTCCTATCACATGCGGCATGCCATTCGATTTTTCAAACAAGGCAACCGAGTCCAGATCAACCACAACTAATCCAGGTCCGCCAATTAGAAATGTGGGTGTCTCGCGATGAACATCTAAAACGTCTCCCTGCGCGATTCGGATGATTTGTTTACTGCCGGAGAGAGCCACGCCCCAGACAAATTGGCGTGCTACGCCTACGTCTTCCAGCTCAAAAACATCTGCCAGGTAAATGGCGGCCGATTGCAAAGCAATAAAAAATGACGCGAGGAAAATTGGAAAATACTGAAATACACGAGGGTCGGTCAGAGCGCCCATTGCGAAGAATACGAATTTGGTAAGCCCATTTCCGCCGTAGGTTTGCGCATAAAAATTGGGATTGAACACAAATAAAAATAATTCCTGAAGATGTTGAGCCCATTGGGGCAATGGATAAAATCTCAGGCTGAGAAGGAACCACGAAAAAAACAATAAAAAGGTTAAATTTTGAAGCCGACGGGCCGCGCTTTCCGGCTTCAGGTCAAACATCCTATTAAAGAGGGCATTCCCCAGGCGGATAAACAATTCCCTGAAAAGATTTCCCTCTTTTTGCAGGGCCGATTCACCCGTGGAAATCGCAAATGTAGTCATGAACTACCTGCCTCGATCCACTTAATGATTTCTTCAAGTTCATCCTGACCATCAGGCATAAGTTTGCGCAATCGATCCTTCCTGAAAATGATAGTCCGTGTACTCAAAAGGAGGGTCTTGAGTGTATCTTTAACACCCATGGGCTTCTTTTTAACTAGATCGTTGCTGAGCCATTCGGCATACTGGCGTATCGCCTCTTCCTGCTGGGCAGATTCTATAATGCTTCGATTGCGCTCAATCTGTTCTTTTTCGGCTTTGGCATTGTTCAGCCAGGTGGCTGACCATCTCTTTATGATCGTTTCGTCTATTTGCGGGTTCAGGTGAAGGCTGATTATGCCTGCATCGAGGACCTTTAGTCCACGTTCCTGCAATAACCTAAATTCTGGACTCAATATTGTTCCCTCCCCGCGGACGCCATTGTCATCCAGGATATTAACCTCGGGCTGGGTGAGCCGCGCCTTGACCATTTCATTGATCACCTGAAGTCCAGTTTTCTTTTGGGATTCAGTATTTGCGGATGGTTGCGATCCACTCAAGATAGGTGCAGGTTTTTGTGCCTGGTTATTATTGGTCGTACCTTCCAGCCACTTAATTGTCCGATCCATCATCTTATTCATCTCGCGCAGCATGATGGTCATACTATCCTGCATACGCTCGCGCCCCGCACCCACTTGCAGCGGTTGGCTTAAAAGATCGATTTCCTCCTCAGTTGGCTGTGGTTGCTGCATAGGTGCAACTGGAACCACTTGATCTGGCATGAATAACTCATCGAGTGTGAACTTGGCAACATACTCCCGCCAGATATCCACGGCCAGTGCAGCAGGAAGTTGATTCCACGCCACG
This sequence comes from Anaerolineales bacterium, assembly GCA_036741855.1. GTDB lineage: Bacteria > Chloroflexota > Anaerolineae > Anaerolineales > Villigracilaceae > Defluviilinea. The sequence continues at coordinate 954 of DAINRK010000437.1, read as the reverse complement.
CGGTGGCGAGGCGATTCAGGCCCGATGTTAGGATTGATGCCTTCTCCCAGAATGGCCTTGCGGATCGCCGCCTTATCCTGTTCTTCATGCATTTTGGCCAACTTTGTAACGCCTGTCCGATACCCGAATCGAGAACCCGGTTGACCTTCTTTAGGAAAGCCCGTATCCACTCTGAATGACACTGAAATATTTGGGACCACCTCAATGCCATCGCGCGTCAGGGCGCTGACCTGTTTACGACGGTCCTGAATCTGATGGTATTCCTCATCACTCTGTCCATCAGCTTTGTTATCAAAGGGCCGATCTGTATCCTTCGGCCCGACCATTTGAGATTGAGCGTGCAGATCCACAGTGCCAGCGATAAATTCGCCCCTTTCCATGAAATGCACTCCCGGACCCATTGTTTGTCGGATCGCCACTGCAGAGCGTGTGACTGCCGCGCTCGCCGAATCGAGCCATATCACACCGGGTCCGCTTTTCATCCGTTCGCCCGAATGCTCCTTGATGAACCCGTTTTCAGCGAACAAGGCAGGTCCGTGCCCTCCGAAAAGATCAGTGAGCAGCCTGCTAAAAATTTTTACGCGATCACGGAATGTGTTAACCGGCAGGACGAATTGTGCGAAGAACGCAATCCACAGTAGTAAAAGCACAGGGAAAATGAGCACAAGATCAATGAAAATGTCTACCAGGCCTGCTTGAATTCCACCCATGCGGTAAATTTGCCAGCCGTACATAATCAGCAAAATCGCCAGCCAGCCTGCTATATAAAACCACGGTCTCTTATAAAAGGGAGCGTCGTACATATACCTGAACATTATAACAAAATCGCAGTGTCCGCCGGGAACCAATCGTGGCAGATACGAGTACAATCGACGCGATGCTCAAGGTCGAATTTCACTGTCATACCATCGCTTCAAAAGATTCTCTCACGCAGCCGCAAGACCTGGTTGATAC
>DAINRK010000436.1:1792-4286 GCA_036741855.1 Anaerolineales bacterium | reverse complement strand
CTTCTGAAAGTGATCGCCTACCAAAGGGATCAGGCGGTTGAAAAAGGAATCGTGATAGATAACAATTTTGGGCAGGGTGGTATTTGGATTGGTCCCGATTGTCAAACGGCGGCCGCCATGTTTTTCTTGATAATACGTTGTGTTGCTGGCATACAGAGGTGAAAGGACGATATCGTCGGTGGCCAGGTCAGGAGCGGCCACGTTTTCGGCAAGGTCGAGCGCAACGCCTGCTCGAGTCGTCTGTTGAAAATCAGAAAGTGGATGTGGCTGCAGGACTGGAAAATCAGCCTGCAACGCCAGGATGATCTGTTGATAAGCGACAACAGCTCCGTAATCATTCCAATGTGTGTCTTTTGAAAAATAGACCACCCGCGTTTTGCGCGCTTCGAGTAATGCCGGGCGCAGGTCCAGGATTTGGGTTTTGCCATGCTGACGCATATACTTCGTGAGCTGGTCATAGCGCGAGGGTGCATTAGCAACGGGAATTTCCTCGGGCACATATTCGGGGTAAATGGTGTTCTTATTCGGTGGGATCACCACCAGGAATTTAATTCCTTTTTGGCGCAGGGTTTCATTCAGCGTATCCAAATCTTCCTGCAGGCGCATCAGATCGGCCTCGGAAAAAGCGTTGACATGCTGGTAGTCATCGATACTGCCTTCATCGGTATAAATCAACCAGCGCTCTTTTCCGATCAGTGTTTTATCGAACACCCGCTCTCTGAATAGTATCCGGCGGAGGTACGAATAATTCCGGTTGATCGGTCCGTACAAGGGGAAACCCGTTTCGGCAAAATCATTTGCCCACCAGGCGAGAAAAGCGGCAAACAGCATACCCATGAAAAGCGTCACAAAAAGAAATGACCGTGGGTTCATCTTGCGCAAGCCATTCATGGTTTAAAAACCTGCATAAATTCCTGGTTTATACGCTGCACCAACTAAAACAAGAATGCAGGCAAAGAACAAGGCGAATAGAGCCATATCATTCAGGCTTAGGCTCACAAAGCGGGCCATCCGCGATTCACCCCGGGTTTGCACAACCCTGTTCCGTATGGCAGGAACGATCGGAAACACAAAAAACATCCCAACGCAGAAAGCGAGGATCACGGAGGGTTCTATAAAGGGCAACGGCTGGCTGAGCGAAAATGATACTGGCTGAATGACGCCGCCCAGGCCAAACAAACGCTTTACAAACGAGACGGCGTATGGGAGTGAGGGCGAGCGGAAGAAGATCCAGCCAAAGAGAATGACCGTTAATGCGTAGGCATGTTGAAGGGCAATAGGTAGGGTCTTGAGTTTACGTCCAAACCCTGAAGCCTCCAGCGCTACCGCCGCGCCGTGGATCAATCCCCACGTAATGAACGGAAGCGTTAATCCATGCCAGAGACCGGTAAGAAGAAAAACGATAAGCGTATTGATCTGCTGATGCGTCTGCCGACGCACAAATTTCAGGCGGCGTCTTTCAAGCGGAAAGAACACATAATCGCGGAACCAGCGTGCTAAGGTGATGTGCCAGCGCCGCCAGAATTCGCTGATGCTTTTAGCGCTATAGGGATAATTGAAATTTTCAGGCAGGGTAAAACCAAGGCATTGCGCCAGACCGAGCGCCATGTCGATGTAGCCAGAAAAGTCAAAATAAAGCTGCAGAGCATAGGCCAGTAAAACAAACCAGGCGGTGCCGGTTGTGAATTCAGGCGATGCCAAACCAAAGGCAGCATTTGCCACTCGCCCAAGTTGATCTGCGATCAAAACTTTTTTTGCAAGACCGGTAATGAAGCGGCGCAAGCCAGCCGCAGTGCCATCCATGCTGATTACCCGCTGGGCAATTTGATCCCTTAACTCGCTGTAGCGGGTGATCGGACCCACGATAATTTTTGGGAAAAACAAAATATACAGGGAAAAAATAAAGATGTTTTTCTCAGCCGGTTGTTTTTTGAGGAAAATATCAAGCAAATAAGAAATGAATTGAAAACTCAAATAAGACAAGCCCAGGGGATAGGGGATATGGTCAAATAACGGAACTGCGTTTGGCGGCAGATAGGGCAAAAGCAAAGTGGAATATGTGCTGAGAAATTTAAAGGACAACAAAACGGCGAGATTGAGCACCACGCCCAGCCCAACCCACCTTGAGGCAGGTTTGTCGGTATTCAGGGTGCGGAAGGTTTGTCGTCCGATCAGATAGTTGCAGCCTATCAACGCCAGGATCAGAACGAAGTAGATCAATTCACCGGCTGCCAGGAATATAGCGCTCCCCGCGAGCAGCAGTCCATTGCGAATGCCATGGTTCGGCAAAAGCCAATACGCAGTAAAAAAAACTGGCATGAATATAAAGAGAAAATTCAGCGATGCAAAGTCCATAATGACACTTTGTTTATGTGGAAATCAAAACTGATACCAACGTCAGGGTAGACCCCTACAAATTATAAACGCACCAGGTGACGAACTCATGGACAAACGAAACGAGCAATACCTCGATGACCAGGTGGTGTTCTCAGAG
>DAINRK010000436.1:0-1692 GCA_036741855.1 Anaerolineales bacterium | reverse complement strand
GCGCAATTCATCACGACCTTTCAAAAGAGTTATGTTTCAATGAACCTATCAAGCCTGTATGGTAGAGCAAGTATCAATAGGCAGTCTCTAAAGTCATGTCCGCAATTATCAACAAAGGAGTTGAAGATAAAGCGATGAAAAAAAGTAATTCAGAAAAAGGTCAGGCGCTGGTTGTTATCGCCCTGGTTGCGGTGGTATTATTTTCTTTTATCTCACTGGCAATTGATGCCAGCAGGACATTCTCAGATAAGCGACATGCGCAAAACGCAGCAGATACGGCTGTATTAGCGTCCGCGCTGGCAAAAGTTCGTGGACAAAGCTTTAATACTGCGGCGATCAGCCGGGCCCTGAGTAATGGATATGACAATAATGGTACGACAAACACAGTGGAGGTTTATAACCCTCCGACCGATGGCGCTTACGCCGGTAATAACGAATACATCCAGGTAAAGATCACTTCCCATGTGGAAACCTTCTTTACCAAGATCCTTGGAGTTTCCGAATTCGTTAATCGTGCGGAGGCGGTCGCACGCACGACGCCGAGTACCACTTCCTCTATGTATGGAGGCAGCGCGGTGGTGGCCCTTGACCCTTCAGGATGCAAAGCAGTCCAATTTAATGGAAATGCCAATATGACCCTCACAGGCTCCGGGATCTACGTAAACTCCACTTGCACCCCAAATGCCTTTAATAACGATAGTGGCAGCTCCGGCATATTATCAACACCCTGTCTCCAAACAGTGGGGGACTATTCCTATTCAAGTGGCAAAGTTCTCGTTACTGAGGCTGGTTGCCTTCATAACAAGGTGCAAGTAATGTCAGCTCCGCAGTACCCAAATATCACTTGCGGCGCGCAGGTTGCCACAAAAACTGGGGATACCCTCAGCCCGGGCAATTGGAGCGGTTCTTTCCCACCCAACGGTGTTACACATTTACAGTCTGGCGCCTATTGTGTTAGCGGCGGCAACTTCCAGGTAAATGGTGGTGATACCTTGATCGGGCATGGTGTTGTGATCTATATGATCGACGGTTTCATCAAATGGAATGGCGGTGCGAACATTCAGCTCGACGCTCCCACAGACGGACCATTTAAAGGACTACTTCTGTATTTACCACCGAGTAACTCGAATGTTGTTGTGGTCAATGGAAATGGAGATTCTCATATCGTCGGTTCGATCTGGGCACCCAAGTCAACGATCACCGTAGAAGGCGGCGGAGGTTCAGCGGGCCTTCAATGCCAATTTCTAGGCTGGCATGTTAACCTCTCCGGTTCGTCCAACACCAATATCGACTTTCAAGCCAGCCTGAATTTCCAACCGCCCAGCGCTCCTAATATTGAATTAACGCAATAACCGATTTTTTCACAAGATAACAAAGCATCGGCTGTTTGACCCTACCCCCTCCGCCCAACTGGCGGAGGGGGTCTTTATTTTGCCACTTAATCTAAATCTTCTTCATAATGAATCGATGATATCCATTTGGATAGTACCAACTGATATGAGCGTATAATAATTTACAAGGTTGCATCATGCGTTTCCTTAGGCGCTTCACTGTATTGACCCAACGGCAATTCCGGATGAGAAGGAAAGCCATGACTGCACTTCTTTGTGCATCTCTGCTGGTGCTGGCTCTCGCCCGTTGTGGATCGCCGATATCACCCGGACAACTTGTTGTAGCGCAAACTCAAGCTGC
>DAINRK010000435.1:0-4298 GCA_036741855.1 Anaerolineales bacterium | reverse complement strand
ACCAAATATATGGGTTCGTATCGATCATCCGGTCATAGATTTCGACGTGATCATCCACCCAGCTGGCGTATGGAAATTTCGGAAGCGGCACTTTCTTCTGAACAATACTTGGTTCATTGAGGGATGTTTTCAAGGCCGCTTCCCATTCGCCAGAGTCCACCTCCCATCCCAGCACCACACCTTTACCACCGTACTCGTCATTTGGCTTGATCACAAAGTCATCCTTGTTTGTGGCGAGGAAAGGCAGCAGATCGACTTGTTTGCCCTGGTAAGTTATCCGGCGATCTTCGACCAGGCAAGTCCATGGAATATATTTTGCGATCGCTGCGCGTTCATCGGCCGTGAAAATGTGATGATTGGCTTCATCACTTAGGACAGCAAGACTGGCCTTCTTATGCAAAATCTTACAGCGAAATGGATTCACCATACACGCGGACCGCTCAAGAACAGCGCGCACCACCGGATGATCCAAGCCGCCCCGCTCCACCAACTCGCTAAGCAAGACTCGTTTGTAGATGATGTGGATTTGTTCACCATCGGCCATCAGCCTACCATTTTCGTACGTGACCTCGCGTGGGTCGGCGATAACACAGTCATAGCCGTGCGACTTAAAATAATCGCGAAAGAGGACAAATTCGCTGTATGTAGGTACTTCCTTCCAGTCGAGGATAGCTATGCGCGGCTTTTCCTTGCCACCCCACTGCTTATAGGAATCGATTAACGCGTGTAACATCAAATGCCGCCCGAATAATGGCCGCAATTCGTAATGCTTGCTGAATTCTCGCATGACTGGCAAGCCATAATAGACTTTGGAGAGCGCGTCGTTGTAAGCCACTGCAGCAGGTGTCTCGGCGTTGTACTCAGTGAGCCAGAGCATATCTGCTTCATCGAAGAAGGTATCCATCCGCGACGTCGGGCTGGGCGTGCTGAAACCATGATCGAACTGAATTAGGTCCTCTTCCCAATCGTTGAGGCGAAACTGCCGACGAAAATTGGCGTCGGCGATAGCTGTGTCGTATGCTTTTTGAAAGGCCGGCATTACGGCCCGCACAGCGATTTGCAGCGTGCGATATTGGTCAGGATGAATGAAGCGCGGGCGAAGGACAGTGCTTAGAGGTCGCTCTCCAAAAAAGAGTCCACGCAGTCTCAGTTGTTCAGTGAGTTGTTCGTGTGTCGAACGCGCGGTCTCATTATCAAGCAGCGAGTGGAAGTAATCAATAGGTTCACGCAGATCGGTCATGACATATCGCAGGATTTGTTATCGTCTCAATGGTTTATTACGCAACAATTAAGTCTATCCATTAAACATCGTTGACCATTTCACCTCTGCCACTTGCGGCTTCGGTTTTCTTGCAAGGTGGATGCACATATCTGCCATTTTCTCCACGCACCAGCGATGGTATTCGATACCAGTTGTATTGATGTCCATATCGGGCGCGGGATTCATGAAATCAATTGCGTAAGGTACACCCTCGCGAATAGCCCACTCAATTGTATTCATGTCATAGCCCAATGCGCGAACAATCCTTAGAGAGTCGTTCACCACACGATCATGCAGGTCAGGTGGCAATTCTGGGGGTAGATAGCGGCGGTTATCCGGATCATATTTCATCACCTTGATTTCAGACTGGCCGATACACATGCAGCGAAGATATTGACCTTCATCCCATTTTATGAACTCTTGCAAGACCATGGTGAGCAGGCCAGACTGATTGTAAGCATCCCACAGATCCTGGAACGAGCGGCAGATATGGACTTGTTTCCATCCACCTCCATGCGCATCTTTTAGCACGACTGGGAAGCCTCCAAGGTATTCGACATGCTCCTCCCAGGGTATAGGATATGTCAAGTTGCGCAGGCTTTCGTCGTGGACAATGCCAGGAACATATTCTTTGTTCGGCAGCGCTACGGTTTTTGGACTGGGGACACCAAGTTTGGTGATGAGCGCCGCGCCAAAGAATTTGTCATCGGCTGTCCACATAAAGGGATTATTCACAACATAAGCACCCTGAAGCATGGCATTTTTGAGATAGGAGCGATAGTATGGCACTTCATGCGAGATGCGATCGACAAGGACAGCATACGGGGAAACTTCCTCCATGCGCGTCCCGCCAAGCTTGGCGTACTCGGCAATGACACCCTCATTCCGGTTTGCTACTTCTTCAATAAAGGCTGGCGGCCAGGACCACTCACGGCCAACGATCACACCGATCTTGAGCATTGTGCCTCCTTGATCATCAATCATGTCCACCGATATAGAGTTGAATCATCTGGTGCCACCACGGCCAGTCATGTGCCCAGCCGTCCCACTCGCGCAGGGCATTCCCGATCCCCTTGCCCCAAAGGGCACCAGAGAGCCAGCGGTTGTTTCCTATATTTGAATCCTCGCGTCCAATTGCCATAACAACATCGAGCTGGCGTAACAAGTTGAGACGATGCTCGTCGAATTCATTTGGAATGTAGAGACAAGGACAATTGTAATAGGTATTATCGTCACGGTAACCACCAAGCCAACGCTCGATATCGTACAGACCGCTCATTGCGATGACACGATTGGTCTTATCAGGATGGCGCAAAGCAAAATTCATAGCATGATACGCGCCAAAACTTGCCCCAGCAACAATCAGATATGGCGTTGAATTTTTTGCATATGTCAGTGGCAGGACTTCGTTGAGCAGATAATTCTCGTACTCGATATGACGCCACGCCCGCGCACTAGGATCCTTCCCTCGGGCATACCAACTCTCTGCATCCACACTGTCCACACAATATATCTGAATCCAGCCCTGTTCCAGATGTTCCTTCAGTGTGTTCATCATGCCGCGATCTTCCCATTCATAGAAGCGGCCCATTGACGTTGGAAAGACCAGCATCCGGGCCCCGCCGTGCCCAAAGACAAGCAGTTCCATATTGCGGTTGAGAGAGGGACTATGCCATTGATGATGTTCGCGGTTCATAATTACCTGAAATAATGCATGTCAAAGGATGAAGAAGTATGGTTCGTTTCATCATCCGTTTATTGCTATCAACGAACTAAACCCCCCAAAGCCGTCTTCGACGCGCAAAGGGTTTTCGGGATCGTTCAGCCAGCGTGAGCCGTCGATCAGGAATTTATAGCGATGCATGCCTCTTGCAGAAATATCCAGGACGCCTTCCCACAACCCAGGCCGAATTTGAACCATTTCGCCGCTGTCTTTTGTTTGCCAACCGTTGAAGCTTCCGATCACTTCTACCTCGCGTGCGGCCGGATCATAGTAGTAGAACGTGATTTCGCGAGAAGCAACGTGTGGTGAGATTGGGATGCCTTGCAGTAGTCCCCCGCTCACGCGCAGGGCAGCGGCTACCGCTCGTCCGGCGTTAACTGTACCCGCACCCTGTCTTTCAGCGGGAGCATCGTTCAATGGATCAGCCGTAGTCATCAATATGTCCTTGACCTGAGCCGGTGTTAGCGATGGGTTGGCTTCGAGCATCTGGGCAGCGATCCCGCTGACAATGGGGGCAGACATTGAAGTGCCATCGACATGTTGGTAATGGGGATGGATGAACTTCTGCCCATTGATCTGCTCTTGAATGTCATAGCGGATTTCTGATAAAGGAAGTTCTAGTGTTTTCTTACTGAGCCGTATTTGTGCATGATTTGATCGCAGGAGTTTGCTCAACTCTACGTCGCTTGCGTGTGCTAATCTCCAGAGATATAGCGCAGAATTATGTGTTCGCGTTTTGGGCAGCATCGGTGCAGCCAGCCACATGGCGGGTGCGATAATGTCTGGCTTACGTACTCCGTTGATACCCCGTCCATAGCTCGACCAATACAAGCGACGGTAGCGCGGGTCGAGATGATTCTGATCGTTTAACCCACCGACAGTAATCGCCGATGGGGCGCTGGCTGGTGGAATGATAATACGGCGGCCGGTATTTCCTGCTGCAGCTACCACTACAATCCCACGTGAAACTACTTCTTCAACCAATTCGTCCAACTCTGTAAATTTGCCCGTAGTGGGATTGTCACCACCCAGCGAGATGTTAACAACTCGGATATTGAGCCGCTCGTGATTGTTGAGCACCCAGGTCAGTGACCGGCTGATATCGCGGTCGTGAATCCCTTTCCCACGCGAGTTGCCGGTTTTGATAAGCACCAATTTTGCTTTCTCGGCCAGGCCGCGATAAAGATGATCTGACATGAAACCGTTTCCGGCACAGATGGCTGAAGTCATGAGACCATGCCAGCTTGTGACGACTGGCTTCTTGAAATTTCTTTTTTCGACGGGTACGCGGCCGGTCGCATCCACATAACAAAG
>DAINRK010000434.1:0-4299 GCA_036741855.1 Anaerolineales bacterium | reverse complement strand
CCCGCAATGGACGCAAGGCTGAGAAGACGCTGGGTAAGTAGTCGCTTAAAAGCGATGCCTGCTGTTGCCCAGATTTGGAGGGCGAGGGAAATTAAGTTGGAAAAGAAATTCATAATCAAGATACTTCGGTGGTTGAGTAGCCTGAGGCGCTAGCCGAAGGCGTATCGAAACCACCAGTCACAAAAGTAATCTTTCAATAAGAGCATTTCATTAACCTGTTGGTTACGATACGGTCGAGAAGAATACTTGCCCTACTCAACCAACGGAGTATTTACGGTCCGAGCACAACCTGACCTTCCGTCAGCCCCGAGAGGATTTCCACCATGTCGCGTGTTTGCAAACCGATTTCGATATCGACGCGACTAGGTCCACTTTCGCTGTTGGTGATGACGAATGTCCGGCCGCCTGCCTGACGGATCGCATCCGGTGGAAGCCAGAGTACATCCTGTTTGCTTGCAAGTAGGACAGTGACAGTAACTCTTTCACCTGTCTGATAGGTGGTCGCCGAAGGGGCGGCATCTAATACTATATGGATGACGCGCTCATCACTTTCACCGGTCCCGTATGGTGAAGGCAACTGACGGATTGTGCCGGTTAACTTGGTGTTGGCTTTCTCATCCAATGTGACAACTACTGGCATGCCTTCGAACATTTCTTTTACTTCTTCGTCGCCTTTGCTGGCATCCAGTTCAGCAACTACCTCAAGCTTTTTTGGGTCACCAAGAACGAAGGCTGGTGTACCTGGAGTCACGTTTCGACCCACATTCACCGTCGAGATGATCGTGCCGCCTGCTGGTGCGAAAGCCCGCGCTTGAGCAACTTGCGCATCGAGTTCATCCAGAGCCGACGAGTTCGGGTCGATGCCTAAATTCGTAAGAACCTCATCGAGTTCCATTTGTGCAAGTTCCACGTGTAATTCCTGAATGCGGATTTCGTACTCCGGGCGACCTTGTGCCTTGTATTGTTCAAGAGTTAGCTGTGCGATTTCAAGATTGATTTGTGCACGTCGGATGGTGCGTCGAGTCTCCTCTGTTTTGGCTCTCAGGTCGCGTGCTTCCACTAGTTCGCCGAGGAGTTGCCCTTCTGTCACAACATCATTGACATTGGCGAACACTTCACTGACCTGTCCATTTATTTCAAAATAGACAGTGTGTAACGCCAGAGGTGAGACGCGTCCGTTGAGTTTCGCTTCTATGGTGATGTCACCACGCTGTACTGTGAAGGTCTGACGTACAGGTGTTGGGAAGGGAGTAGGCGTTACCTCAGACAACGTCTGCCCACCACACGCGGAGAGCACCATTGAAAGACCAACAAACAAAGTTATCAAATTTCTGTTTAGCATCAAATTACGGCCTATAAAGTCATTGAATTAAAAGGTATGAAGAATATATTCATCTGCCTGCACCTTGGGTAACATCGCGGGCAGAAGATAACGAAGATGCGTTGTACGACCCGGAAGAGAAATGAACGTCAGCCGAATACAATTGGAGTAACTTCATGCCTTTGCCAGGTCATCACTGATTTCCTGAAGTTTTTCGGGCGTCAACATTTCCGGGACAAATTCCGAGATCTGACTAAGCGACATTTCTCTGCCCATCTGGACCATCGGGCTTTCCAGCATACTGCCAAAGTGCCGCGCCAAGACGGCATATCCGACTTCGTTTTCCAATAGGATGCGCAAGGGCAAACCAATGTGGAGCTGATTTCCCTGGCCTAACAATAGTGTGAATCCTTCACGCAAGCGGATATCCTGACTCGACGCCCCGATCAGGATTTCCATTTCGCCTGGCTCCGTTACCCAGCCGTTTTTCACTGGTTGAAAAAACCAGAATGCTTCACGGTCAAGATGAAAAGAGACAGTCTTTGTCTCACCTGGCGCAAGATCAATTTTCGCGAACGCTTTGAGTTCCTTCTCCGGGCGGGCAAGAGATGACTTAATATCGCGCACATATAACTGAACTACTTCCTTGCCAGCGCGTGTACCCGTGTTGGTAACATCCAGGCTCACATCCAAGCCTTGTTCAGGCGAGGTGTGATCTGCGCTCAAACGCAGATCCTTATATTCAAAAGTCGTATAGGAAAGACCGTGCCCAAACGGGAATTGAGGCGCGAGTGCTTTCTTGTCATAATAACGATAACCAACGAACAGACCTTCGCCATAGCGGACTTTCCCGTTTTCGCCCGGATAATTGATATAAGCGGGGTTATCCTCTAAACGAACTGGAATGGTTGTGGGGAGTTTGCCTGAGGGATTTACCTTACCGAATAAAACGTCAGCAAGGGCATTCCCTTCTTCCTGGCTGTCGTACCAAAGCTGGATTACCACAGGCACTTTATCGATCCACGGCATTTCGACAGCAGAACCGACATTCAATACAACAATTGTGTTGGGGTTTGCCTCTGCAACGCGTTCGATAAGTTCATCCTGCTCACCGGGAAGTTTCATGTCCACGCGGTCGAAGCCTTCTGATTCCCATTCCTTGCTCAGACCTGCAATCAGCACAACTACATCGGAGCGTTTCGCAAGGTCGACGGCTTCAGCCATCAGGTCGGATGAATGCGGGGGCAGATGTCCGAGTGAGAGTGAACGCCAGCGTGGGTTACCTTTCCATGCGTATTCCACCCGTATGGGATAACCCTTATTAGCTGTTAATTCAAGTTCAACAGTCTTTTGCTTTCCGGAGTCAGATTCAGCCCAATGGTCAATCACCAGATTATCGTCAATGAAGAGACGCGCCTGTCCAATGGCATTGAGACCAAAAGTATGTGTTCCACTTTCCTGTGGCATAAGGAATCCTTCCATGCGCAAAGAAAAGGCTTCCTGGTTGACTTTGGGAACTGTGTTCTCGAACCAACCGAAATGAGTTCGCGTGGTGACTTCAGAATGAGCCGGCTCGCCTGAAAAATCGGTATTGTCGAACAGGCTCAGGCTGAGTCCCGCGCGTTCGTCTGAGGTGAATAAATTTTCAGGAGCGATTGCAGGAAGATTCTTGTAAATGAAACAACCCGGCGCGGTCTCGACATTGATGTTTTTACCAAGCGTACGGATCCCATCAAACGGGGAAACTGCATAATGAGGCGTTACGCTGGCACTTCCGCCGCCCAGGACTTGGGCCGTACGCGCATAAGGACCAATCACCGCGATTGATCGCGCCCCTTCCAATGGAAGGAGACTTTTCTCATTTTTCAAAAGGACAATCGCTTCCTGGGCCGCTTCACGGATGATGGCGCGATGTTCGGGCTTATCCTCTGCGCGTTCCGGTTGGAGTTCCGGGTTTTCAAATAGCCCAGCCTTTTCTATTACTCCAAGCAGCCGCCGGACTTTATCATCAAGAGCCTCCATGGTGAGAGCACCGCTATCCAAAGCCATTTGAACGAATTCCTTTGCCATCCAGCGCGCGGGACCGGGCATTTCCAGGTCAAGCCCACCAGCAGGGACAGCCTCATCATACGTGCCGAACCAGTCAGACATAACAATGCCGTCGTAGTTCCATTCGCCTTTGAGGACCTCCAACAGCGTATGATCATTCTGACACGCGTAAACTCCATTGACGCGGTTATAAGCTGACATGACCGCCCAGGGGTTGGAGTTGCGAATCGCAATGCGGAAGGGTTCGAGATAGATCTCACGCAATGTGCGCTCATCCACCTCTGAACTCATGGAATGTCTCTCGTACTCCTGATCGTTTGCCACGAAGTGTTTAATGCAGGCACCGACTCCCCTATCTTGAATCCCTTTAATATATGCCGAAGCGATCATCCCACTGAGATACGGATCCTCTGCAAAGCATTCGAAGTTTCGTCCCGCGACCGGTGTGCGGTGAATGTTGACAGTAGGCGCAAGCAGGATGTGTGCACCTTTGGCTTTCAGTTCATCCGCCAGTACGTTACCGACCTTTTCGATCAATTCGGGATTCCATGTCGCACCCAAGGCAATGCCTACTGGTGTCGCAACAGATTCGGGCCCCATATCGCCCCAGGCGCCGCGCGCGCCATTCGGTCCATCTGTCACTTTGAATACAGGGATACCCAAACGCGGGACTGCGACACTATGCCACAAATCTGCACCTGCGAGCATAGAAATTTTTTCATCGAGAGTCATTTGCGTGATAAGTTTGTCAATACCAGACATGGGATCTCCTGAAAGATTAAAATTCAAGTCAGTATTTATAGCTCGGCAAACGTGCTCAATTTAATTCCATTTGCTTCAATCGCTTTCTTGATAGAAGGATCGGTCAGAATTTTCAATTCTCGTTCGCGTTGAAAATTGTAAACAGATTCTTGAGCAAAGGCGTCATC
>DAINRK010000433.1:0-4301 GCA_036741855.1 Anaerolineales bacterium | reverse complement strand
GGGAGGCGTTGGAACGGGGATGGAAGTGATCGAATTTTGCGAGACAGGTGCTTGGTCAACTAAATCAGTATTTGCTGATACTACTATAACCAGAACTGCCGCGGTAATCAAGATCAAACTGATAACGATCAACATCCTTCCAATTTGCGATCCACGCTTTACTGGAATGACGTTAGGGTAACTGAGTGTAACTGTGGACATGGCATGCTCCTTTCATTATTGCTGCCCTTACTATAAGCAAAAGGGTTGCCGATGTCATGAGAGTAGTTCCCTATTTATGCTCCGAATTTGCTGAAAGCGAGTTTCCTATTAGTCTGGGAGAAAGTCCCAGATCAGAAGGATGTTTAAGGAGCGAGAATCTACTCAGATTCTCAATTGAGTTCGGTCGAATAAGTTGGATTTGAGAGTTGGCGTGTGCAGAGAAGGCGTCAGGGATTTCGATCTTATATGGTCTTGTACAAATCAACTATATACCAGGCGGGACTCAATTTCAAGTAGTTGCGGCAAAATACTTCGATTTTCCACGCGAATCAAAAAGCAAGGCGTCAATGCCCTGCTTCTGCTTCGGGAGATTCTTGAAGTAATTTTATTGCATGCCCCAGTACAGGCAAAACCACCTGCAAATTCTCTATCGCGCCTTTTGGACTGCCGGGCAAATTAATGATGAGTGTCTTTTTGCGGATGCCGGTTGCCACCCTTGATAACATGGCATGAGGCGTGATTTTTAGGCTGGCGGCACGCATCGCTTCTGCGAGTCCGGGCGCATCGCGTTCGATGACCGCGCGAGTCGCCTCTGGCGTGACATCGCGGGGGGAGAAGCCAGTGCCACCTGTTGTGAGAATGACATCTAATTCGTTGCTATCCGCCCAGGATATGAGTATCTCACGGATGGCTGATTCCTCATCAGGCAGGATTGATTCTTTGGCTACCGACCAGCCTTCAGCCTCGATCAGACGAGCCAGCGCCGGTCCGGAGGAATCAGCGCGTTCGCCGCGTGAGGAGCGGTCGGAAAGGGTCAAGATCCCGAACCTGATCGTCATTGCAACTCTTTTCCGTACAACTGTATCTGATCCATGTGCTGCCAGCCGCGCTGCATGTAATAATCTGCGACCTCGATATTATCAAGAGTCACCAGCAGGTAGCATTTTAAGCAGCCTTTCGCGCGCAATCTCGATTCAACTTCATCCATCAAGCCAGAGCCAATTCCCTGACCGCGAAAAGATGAGGCAACGGCAAGATGGTAAATAAGTCCCCGACGGCCATCGTAACCGCCCATCACCGCGCCAATGATATTTCCATTTGATTCTGCAACCAGGAACAAGTCCGGATCGCGTTTGATTTTCTTCCCGATCTCATCCAACGTATCGGAACGGCCGACATGCACTCCCTTTTCGATGCTTTGCCACAATTCATAAACTTGTTCATAATCTGAGGGGAATCTAAACTCGCGAATTTGAACAGATGTGGGAGTCACGATGACCGAGTTACTGCTTCAACACATTGATCAAGTCATCAGGCATGAAGGGTTTTAGAAGAAATGCACTGGCGCCACGGCTGATACATTCATCTTTCACATTTAGACCTGAAGTCATGACAATACGAACGTTCTCAAGATCGCGATTTTTCCGGATCGATTCGAGGATCTGTAGCCCGTTTTGACCGCCGAGATGCACATCCATTAAAACGGCGTCAGGCATTTCACGTTGGACGGCAGCAGGAACGTCCGAATAAACATCGAGTGTCACAACTTCAAAACCCTCCATTTTGAGGAGGGTCTTCAAAAGAGAAATCATGGTTGGGTCATCTTCAGCGAGCAGAATTTTTGGCATTTGCTTTCGTTTTCCTAGGTGCGGCCTTTTTTTTTGGCATCGCTTTTGACCGCGATGGCTTATGATTCGCTTCGAGCGCCGCATGCAACACGTCATCCATTGACTCCACGAAAACAAATTTCATGGCTTTCTTGATCTCATCCGGGACATCGTCGATATCCTGCTCATTTCGCTTAGGAAGGATAATTGTCCGCAAGCCGTTTCGATGCGCGGCCAGGACCTTTTCCTTGACACCGCCTATCGGGAGCACTTGTCCTCTGAGTGTGATCTCACCGGTCATCCCAACTTGAGGCTTGACTTTGCGACCTGATACAAGCGAAACGATCGCGGTTGCCATGGTAACGCCGGCGGATGGTCCATCTTTTGGCTGTGCACCCGCCGGAATGTGCAAGTGAAAATCAGACCTGTTGAAGAACTCAGCGTCAATGCTCAGTTGCTTGGCACGCGAACGAACATACGATAGCGCCGCACGAGCTGATTCGTTCATCACGTTCCCGACCGAACCTGTGACCTGGAAGCCTTTACTTCCAGGCATACTTGTTGCCTCGACGAATAACACATCGCCGCCATAAGGCGTCCAGGCAAGACCCGGGACAACACCAGGGATTGACATTCGTTGGCTAAGTTCTTCAGTGCTCTGAAAGATTGGATGGTCCAGATATTCTTCCACCTGCTCAGGGGTTATTTTCGCCTTTTTTAGTTTACCTTCTGCAATCCTCGTCCCCACCTTTCGACAGACTGCTCCGATCTTGCGTTCTAAATTCCGAACACCTGCCTCACGCGTATATTCGCGAATGATTTTCTGCAGGCCATCAGCCGTAAATGCAACTTCATTTTCGCGAAGTCCATTCTCACGAATCTGGCGGGGAATGAGATAGCCATTCGCAATCGCGACTTTTTCATTTTCTGTATAGCCTGAAAGGTAAATGATCTCCATGCGGTCGCGCAAAGGTCCGGGAATGGTCTCGAGCGTATTTGCGGTTGTAATAAAGAAAACCTGCGATAGGTCATAGGCAACTTCGAGGTAATTATCGCGGAACTCGCTGTTTTGCTCCGGGTCCAGAACCTCAAGCAGCGCGGAAGCCGGATCACCGTGAAAGTCAAACGTAAGTTTGTCAATCTCATCCAGCATGAAGACCGGGTTCCTCGACTCAATCCGCCGCAAGGATTGCAAAATTCGACCCGGCATTGAGCCAATATAAGTTCGCCGATGACCACGGATCTCAGCTTCATCGCGTACGCCACCTAACGACGCGCGCACAAACTTCCGCCCCATAGCACGTGCAATGGATTGTCCAAGCGATGTTTTACCAACCCCGGGAGGACCAACAAAGCACAGGATCACGCCTTCGCGCTCGCGTCGAATCTTATCCTCAGACGGTGTTTTGATCTCATCTTTGCGATCCAGGCGCAGCTTGCGGATGGCAAGAAACTCCAGAATGCGTTCTTTTACATCTTTTAACCCATAATGGTCTTTATCCAAAATCTCACGCGCATGAGGGATCTCAAGATTATCATCGGTCAATTTTGACCATGGGACTGAAACAAGCCAATCTAAATAGGTGCGGATCACACCATACTCTGCTGCCGCTGAAGGCAAACGGGTCAAGCGTTCCAGTTCACGCTTTGCCTGCTTCTCCGCCTCTTCTGGCATTTTCGCCTCTTCGATCTTCTTGCGAAATTCTTCTGCTTCCGCTGCCTGTTCATCCTTTTCGCCCAATTCCTTCTGAATGGCTTTCATCTGCTCTCGTAGGAAATACTCCCTCTGCACCTTCTCGATCTCGCCACGCGCTTCATTCTGGATCTTTTGCCCCAACTGTAAAACTTCTGCCTCACGGACTAATAAGCCGATCAGCTTCTTGAGTTTTTCAGCGACAAAATCAAGCTCAAGGATTTCCTGGGAATCCTTAATATCCATGCGCTGGAAGTTTGCAATTGTATAGGCAGTCTGCAAAGGATCTTCGACTGAGGTAATCGAACTTGCCAGTTCCTCAGGAAAAGACGGAATCATCTGGGTGATCTGCTGGAACTGATCGCGTGCATTACGCGCCAATGCATCGATTTCGAGCCCTTCCTCCATTGTCTCAGGTGCAAGTTCGATTCGTGCCTTCAGATATGGTTCTTCTGTAACAAATTCGCCCACCCTGAAACGGTCCAGCCCCTGTACCAATAAACGGATCGTGCCATCAGGCGCGCGCAACAAACGATGGACAGTGGCAATCGTGCCCACGCGATAAAGATCCGCGGGACCTGGCGATTCAAGCTCTGGATTTACGGCGGCCACCAGACCAACAAGCTTGTCACCCCCGACAACCTCATCCACCAGCCTGATTGAGCGCGGCTGACCAACCGTCAGCGGCTGAAGTACATCGGCCGCAAGACGATTGCCAAGTACGGCTGCTTCGGCTGCCACGACATTCCGGGATTCGAAGATGCGAAGCCGATTGGGACGGGCCTGGCCGATTGGGGCCG
>DAINRK010000432.1:0-4319 GCA_036741855.1 Anaerolineales bacterium | reverse complement strand
CATCCGCGCTGCTCCAGTCTGCGCCCGGGGCCCAGAGTGCATTCCACTTTTCGGCGCCCAAAGCACCAATCATCACGTTCTCAAACAGATGCATCGCAGTCCACTGAGGTCCAAGTGCCAGGCAAATCTTACCTGCTGCCACAATCTTATCGCATGCGGCAAAGAACTCATCCCAAGTGGTCGGAACGGCATCCACACCTGCCTCGCTGAGAACGTTCGGGTTGTACCACATGACATTCGAGCGATGGATGTTCACAGGCACCGAGTATGGGTGTCCGTCCTGTGAGATTAGTGGGATTAACGTCTCAGGCAGAACATCAGCGAAACCACTCTCGGCGTAAAAATCGTCCAATGGAGCAACCTGGTCGGCAGCAACGTACGTGCCGATGATTTCCTGACCGGCATGCGCCTGCCAAGAATCTGGCGGGTCGCCTGCTTGCAAACGAGTCGCAAGTACTGCGCGGGCGTTTGTACCAGAACCACCAGCTACAGCGGCGTTTACAAACTCGATATCAGGATACTTTTCCTTAAAGACCTCAGTCATAGCGGTCAAACCAGCGGCCTCACCACCACCAACCCACCATGAAAATACTTCCACTTGACCAGCTGCTGGTGCTTCAGTGGCTGGCGCCTCGGTAGGTGCCTCAGTAGCTGGCATTTCTGTAGCAGGTGCTTCAGTAGCTGGCACTTCCGTTGCAGGAGCCTCTGTCGCGGCAGGGGCACATGCAGAGAGAACGGTTGCGGCGATTACAAAAACAGCCAGCAGACTATTCCAAACTTTCTTAGACATTTTCTTCTCCTTTTTCGTTATATAGTGTTTTCATTTCAAAGATGTTTCGAAAACTCTTTCGGCGCGCCCCAGGCATCACCTCCTTTTTAAAATATGCAAAACGGAATATCTAACACTCATCTGTGATGAGATATTCCGTCAGGAAGCAGCGTAAATTTTACTCGCCAGGCAGTTGTTGTCATTTGGTTCACAGACATTTATTTTTATATAAAGGGAGGGGCACAATTGACTCTTACTAACAAAACAATTATATGACGATTAATCTGATTGTCAACTCACAGTCTGGATATCAGAATTTTCGAAATAACCTTGATCGCTGGATATTGGCGGGAGCTGACTACCTAGGATTTTATGGAATTATCCTATAATCAAGTTAATTGATCATGAAAAATATCTCGCTCGATAACCCCATCGCACACGGACGAACTGCGGACGTCTATCATTGGGATGATGGACATATCCTCAAACTTTTCCACAATTGGTTCGAACTCCAGAATATCGAATATGAACTAAAGATCGCACGCGCTGTCCATGCTAGTGGCGTGAAGGCTCCTGAAGTTAAAGAATTGATTCAGATTCAAGGGCGGAATGGTCTGATCTACGAACGCGTGATCGGTGAATCCATGCTCGATATGTTTCAGCACAAGCCATGGAAGGTCTTTACATATGCTCGTATCCTTGCCGGCTTACATGCGCAGATGCACGAATGCGTTTTTGATTCTGCCAGCATCCCAGCTCAACGTAGGAGGCTTCAAAACAAGATCAACCATGCAAATGCGCTGTCCGATTCGTTGAAAACATCTCTGTTGAATGCGCTTCAATCTTTACCCGACGGCAACCGCGTTTGTCATGGGGATTTTCATCCCGCGAATGTGCTGATATCGGGAGCAGATGCCAGTGTTATAGACTGGATGGACGCCTCACGCGGCAATCCACTTGCGGATGTGGCGCGTACATCGATTATCCTTCTTGGCGCGGCGGAAAGCGAAGAGATACCTAATCCATTCATAAAAAGTTTAGTGAAGATTTTCCATTCGATCTATCTCAGGCAGTATTTTCGCCTCAGACCTGGCGGCGAGGATGAATACCGCCGCTGGCTGCCAATTATTGCAGGTGCACGGTTGAGTGAGGAAATTCCTGAATTGGAGAAGTGGCTCGTACGGCAGGCGGGAAAAGTTGACCAAACAAGCATGAGTTGATATTTCACAACTCATCCTCAGACTGCAAATCCAAAAGCTGGGCGGCGACGTATTAATGGATTGAGCGAACGGTTTTTTTTCTCAAACCAAACCCCTAAAGGAGACAAATATGAAAAAGCTTTTTCTCGTTACCCTGTCCGCGCTCCTGCTTTTAAGCACGTTATTCGCAGGGTCAGTGTCCACTGCAGCCGCCAAAGGACCCAAACTTCTGAAATTTAATACAATGGTAGGTGTGCCAGCAGGTCTTACTGGAGCCCTAAGTGAAGTTCCACTGCGCGGCATTCGTGGCGGCGGCGTACCCTGGATAATTGGTGAGGCTTCCGGCGAACTGAGAGCCAATGGTCACCTGGAAATATCCGTCCAGGGGTTGGTCCTTGCGAGCACTGGCTCAAATCCCGTTGCAAACTTTCGAGGCCTGGTAAGTTGTGTGAACAGTGATGGCACTTTTGCCAACATTCCCACGGAATTATTCCCAGCCACAACCGGATTGGCCTCCGCAGGTGGCGGAAACGCGACGATTGTGGCGGATGTGAGCCTGCCCAGCCCCTGCATTGCCCCGATCATTTTTGTGACTGGCCCACCTAACGCTACCAATCCGATTGGAGCTTGGTTTGCTGTGACGGGCTTCTAATCTTTATTCATACAATCTAGAGACGAAGCGAGTGGAGTTTTCCACTCGCTTTTTGCTAAAACCTGACCTGTTGCCATTCGGTGAGGCAGGAAGGACAATCCTGCGTATTAATATTGGATGAATTCCAATGCTCCCCATGAAAAACCCCCCAAGTATTCTATTGATTGGACTATTCATTTTAACAGCCTGCTCTTCTACAGGTGAATCTTCGGCCGCGCCTGCAAGTCCAATACCTTTCCCACAACCGACCGCGACAGAGATCAGAGTGCTGCCTACGCCTTCATCGCCCGGCGATTCGGTCACCTGGCGAGATTTGCAAGTTCGCATGGATCAAACTGAAATTACCGACAGTTTCATCACCGAGTTTGGCTCCCAAAGGATACCTTCAGCGGGTCAAAAATTCTTATGGGTACATGTAACGCTCAAAAATGTTGGCAAGAGTGAGATTGGGTTACCTGCTCCTGAACATTTCAGCGTGCTCTACGCTGACTCTGAATTCAAGCCCACGTATGGACATCGTCAAGGTTATGCGGACTACACCACTTTAGGCTCCACCTTGTTCCCTGGGCAGGAGTTGAATGCCTGGCTGCGTTTCGATATTCCAATTAATGCGGACTTGATGGATTTGTGGTTTGTTTTCCTGCCAGAGAGTGCGCAAGTGGGTGTTTCGCCATCATCTCCCAATTATCCTTATGCAGATAATAAACCAACTTATGTATGGAAGTGCGCGCTATAATAACAGTCGATTTCACACCCTTATCATAAATTGCCCAGAAGGACTTGGTGAATAATGCAAACCTTCTTCACAAATTATTTAGACCTCCTGCAAGATTGTCACAATGGAATTCTTGAGGCGCTTGAAGGACTGTCGCCCGCCGCGCTCGATTGGACTCCAGGGACTGAGATGAACTCTATCAGCGTGCTAGTGTTTCACCTCACGGGCGCAGAAAGATTTTGGATCGGAGATATCGCGGCGCAAGATCCCAAAGAGCGGGATAGAGATGCGGAATTCAGAGTCCAGGGCGTGGGGATGGATGTCTTGACAAAACGTGTTACGGATAATCTGGAATATGCACGCACTGTATTGGATAAGCTGAACATCCAAGATTTGGAAGCATCGCGTGTTAGGCCTAGCGATGGACGCGAATTTACTGTGGCTTGGGCACTACTTCATGCACTCGAACATGCCACAAGTCATCTGGGTCAGATCCAGATCACGCGTCAATTGTGGGAGCAGTCCAATGGCAGCGCCTAGTTTCTGCTTTCTCAGGTTTCGCTCACTACAGGCGCTATAATATTTCAACTAGTCCACCCAATCCAACTATATGAAAGGAGATCAAATTGGCTAAGGTAAATTATCAATACGAGAAGCGTCAGAAAGAATTGGAAAAGAAGCGCAAGAAAGAGCAGAAGGAAAAGCTCAAGCAGATCAAAAAGAATATCCAGCCTAGAGAGACTCAAGAAACCCAGCAGACTCCGCAGGCTCAGCCGCCAGAGAAATAAGCGCGTTTGCACATCAAGACATCGCCAAAAGAGATCAGCGCCCCTGGGACTGATCTCTTTGCTTTTACGTTGAGCCCTCACCGCCCACTTGGGGGACCCTCGGCAAGCGCGTGGTCATGACAGGATTTTGACAATTTGCCTGTTGAAATTGGGGGTACAAAGTGCTAGACTGATCTCAACCTACTTTGGTCTAAAT
>DAINRK010000431.1:0-4335 GCA_036741855.1 Anaerolineales bacterium | reverse complement strand
GTGGGGTATTTTGCCTGAAGGTATGGATGCAGCTGAGATCCTCAAGCGTGCCGTGGAAAGAAAAGTGGCCTTCGTCCCTGGTGGTGGATTTCACCCGAGAGGTGGGAATGACAATACGATGCGTATCAACTTTTCCTATTCATCACCGGATGTGATACGCGAGGGTGTGACACGCCTGGCAACCACGTTGAAAGAGTCGATTAGAGAGACTCATTTAGCACGGTAAAGAATCTTTAGAACAAGGACGCTTCGCAGGAAGCGTCCTTGTTATTTTGAGCTCTCAATGCTCCAGCTGCGATCCCTGGCGGCTGGAGCATTTTCAACTGCATTACATATCTTTGACAACAGATTGCAACTCGTCGAAGGACTTGATGATCGTGCAATCGACATCGACGAAGATTCCACCTGGGTCATAGAGAACAGGTTGAAGTCCCGCACGACGCGAACCGATTACATCTGCAAAATAGTTATCCCCCACATAGACCGTTTCTCGCGCGTTGAGGTTCGCGCGTTGCAACGCATGTTCGAAGATGCCAGGCTCAGGCTTATAGATATCCACGTCTCCGCCTGCCAGCGAAAAATCGAAGAACTCGCTGAGCCCATGCGAATCTAAAACGTCCTGAAACGGTCTGTCGCGGTTCGAGATGACTGCCATCACATACCCTGCCTGCTTCAACTCCGGCAGGACCCTGCGCACATCCTCCGGGACGATGCTTTCGGGTTTGTAGTTCTCGCCCATATGCCTGGAAACTTTCGGTGCAAACTCTGTAGATTGCTCCAGCGAAAGGTTCAAGGCAAGCAGACGACGCTTTGTGTATTCGGTCCAAAATTGATCGGTATCCATGGAATGGGCAATGATGTCATCGCGCAGGTCAGGAGAACTTGCCCAGTAACTATATTCCCAGCGCATGGCTTTCAGGTGGTTTTCAGGGGTAATGGTTATACCATGTTCGGTCAGATAGGCGTTCTGGATTTGATCAGCAGATGGGACGTTATGACGAAGTGTTCCGTCGAGGTCAAAGAAGATCGCTTTGATGGAATGGTTTGAATTCATGTCTGATATGTTATTGTGAATATAATATTATTGTCAAGTAGTTCACGTTTCCAGGTAATGGAGGATATTTTGGGCAAATTATCGGATAAGGTCGCGATCATTACCGGTGCGACATCAGGCATCGGCAAAGCCACTGCATTGCTATTCGCAGAGGAAGGCGCGGATGTGGTTATCACTGGACGCCGCGCGGAACTCGGTAAACTCGTGGAAGGTGAGATCCGGCAAAAAGGCGCGCGCTGTGTCTTCATCCAGGCGGATCATACTCAAGCTGGCGATTGTTCCCGCGTCGTCGAGCAGACTCTTGCCCAATTCGGCCGGGTGGATATCCTATTCAATAACGCTGGTATTGTCACACGCGGGACGGCTGAAACAACATCCGATGAAATATGGAATGAGACGATCGCGATCAATATCTCAGCAGTGTGGCGTATGAGCAAGCTTGTCATCCCTATTATGAAGAAACAAGGTAAAGGTGTGATCGTCAACAACGGGTCGGATTGGTCCATCGTAGCAGGCACAGATGCGTTCCCCTATGTGATGAGCAAAGGCGCGGTGGCGATGATGACGAAAGCGATGGCGCTCGATCATGCGCGCGAAAATATACGTGTCAATGCCGTCTGCCCTGGTGATACCCTGGTAGACCGCTGGCTGGAGTCGGACTATTTTAAATATGCTGATGAATCCAGTTTGGAAACAGCAATCAAAGAAGCAAGTGATTATTTACCGATGGGGCGTTTCGGCAAGCCCGAAGAGATTGCAAAGGCAGTATTGTTTCTAGCATCGGATGATTCTTCGTTTGTGACAGGTCATTTGCTGCTGGTGGATGGAGGAAATACCGCGCAGTGACAATTGATATTATCGCTTCATCAAATTTTGACTCACTACTTGACATGCGAGTCTAAAAGTTGTACATTAATATTCAGGTAAAGAGGAGTGTAATTACCGAAAACCTGATTCCTGGCCAATGATTATCTAGAGGAGGCGTAGAATGAGCATAAATGCGATGGCGAATGCCGCGGTAGCTCGCCGACCAGATTACCCACCACTTGAGCGTCCACCACAAACAATTGCAGAGCGCGCTGAAGCAGCGAGCCGTGATCAAACATCGGATAATAGAGTAAGCACGACACTTACAACGCTTACTACCTACGTTCCAACGGAAACCCTAACTCTATATGTTGCTCTGGTTGCCGCGCTTCAACCGGCAGCCAATACTGACCCAACCACGACCGGTCGTTGGATCGCATTCTGGTTCTTTTTGTTTTTTACTCCTCTGGCAGTTTGGGTTACCTTTGCTACGAAATTAACCAGTGATAAAAAGGATCTGCCCTTGCGACCTCGGTTTTGGCCAAAATGGGAGATGTTCGCTGGTACCCTGGCGTATGTTGCCTGGGCATTTGGTCTGCCAGATAGTCCCTTTGCTGATTTTGCTTGGTATTCATCTTCAGTTGCTGGATTTGCAGTTTTAATCACTTCCACAATTCTTGGAATGGTCGCGGGTCTCTTCCAGAGGCCAATTGAAGCTACAAAACCCGTTTCAGAATAACGTTTGTACGCTTCGGCTTGACTTCGTTTGCCAGCAGGTATACAACTCGAGAAGAATACTTTCGGAAACGCTGCGCGGACACAGGCTGTTATGTTTTTCTCTCAATAGGGTGGCAGGCTATCAGTGCTAGCTGTTTACTGATTATTTCCAGTTGCTGAGGATTCGCCATTTGTGATGAGTCATTTGCTACTGGTAGAAAGAGGGAATATGACGAAGTAAAGGCCTCAGGGAACACAATATCATCTTGCAAATTGCAAGTTGACAGGCAGGTTTGAACGCTATAAGTATGTATAATTCTTGAAAGTCAGGTTTTCGTTCCAGTACATCGTCATAATTCTTAATGAAGAAAGGGAAAATAAATGGTAAACAAAAGCAGAAGCAATGCAGGAAAACTCTTAAGTATTATCGTGGTAATGATGGCCGTGCTCGCACTGGTATTACCGGCACAGGCTGCGAAATCTAACCCTCGACCAAACCTGCCCCCCACGCCGACACCGATGATTGAAATCAATCCAGACCAATATCATCACAATCACTCCAACCTGGATGCTCCGCCTCCTATGAGCGCGTTAGAGCTTGCAGCCTCCTCCTGTTCGGGAGGATTTGCTGGCGAGTATCCATGTCAGGGTATTGACTTTATGAGCCGAGTCCCGCTGAGTTCATTTACTGGGAATCCGCTTAGCGCGTCCAACCTGTGGGGTTATGTTGACCTGGACGACAATCGTGAGTACGCCATCATTGGTTTGCGCAATGGTACCGGCGTTGTGGATGTCACTGACCCTTCTAACCCGGCCATTGTGGGACATATCGCCGGGGTCAGTTCGCAGTGGCGTGAGGTTAAGGTGTACCAATTCTGGAACGCCTCTGCCAGCCGCTGGGATGCTTATGCTTATATCACCACCGAAGGCTCTGGTGGTGGAATTCAGATCATAGACCTGACCCAGCTTCCAAGCAGTGTCTCACTTGCCAACACGTGGACAGGCGTATCCACGTCTCATACCGATCACGTTTCCAATATCAATTACAGCACGAATGCATCGAACAACCCGAATTTTCCACCTATTTTATACATCTCTGGCTCCAATAAAGGCGGTTTGCGATTTGTCAGTCTCGCCAACCCCACCAACCTGACCGAGATCGGCTTCTGGACAGGAACCTATTCACACGACACATATGCCCATGTATTCACCGACGCGCGCGCCAATCAGTGTGCTCCCGGGCATAATCCCTGTGAGGTGGTGTTCAGTTTTGCGGGTACACCCGGACTCAAGATCATCGATGTGACCAATAAAAGCGCACCCGTGACCCTCAGCACGTTTACCTATCCACAGTTGGGATATACACACTCCGGATGGATCTCGAGCGACGGCAATTACATCTTCCTTCATGATGAATTGGATGAGTCGAATTTTGGGATAAGCGGCACTATCCGTACGATCGACATTTCCAATCTCACGGCGCCGTTCGTCAGCCACGTGTATACCACCTCGAACGCAGCGATCGACCACAATGGCTATACCATTGGCAACAAATTCTATTTCTCAAATTACACGCGCGGTATTGGCATCCTGGATGTGAGCAATCCAAATGCACCGGTTGAACTCAGTTTCTTCGACACTTATCCAGAGACTAACGGCACGACCTTCAACGGCGCATGGGGTGTCTATCCCTACCTGCCCAGCGGGAATATTTTGATTAGCGATATTCAACGCGGGTTGATCGTTGTGCGCGAACA
>DAINRK010000430.1:0-4335 GCA_036741855.1 Anaerolineales bacterium | reverse complement strand
CATGCCTGCAGTCTGGTTGATCGTCCGTTCATCAGGGCGGGTATTTTGGTCGGCAAGCAAAATACTTAGAGGAGGCAGTCGTTCGTCGCGTTCACGAGGTGTAGCTGGCTTTTTATCCTGGTGCTCCGAAACACGCAACGATTTTCTATATTCGGGAGGTAAAGGAGGCGCTGTCTTCTTGCGCAGCTCGCGCTTGGGTTTTTCAACTGGCGCTTCTGCCTCAGCTTTAGGCTGAACCGCGGTGTCTGCAGAAGGTTGTTCCTCGGCCAATCTCAATAGCCACCGTTCGAGTATTGCCCAAATTCCAAAACCGGTCACTAGAGATAGAAGCCACATTACAAAAAGTAGAAGTGTTCCCCACAACCGGCCTGCCCGCCAAAATAAGGTGAGAAGGCCCCAGCCAATAAGTCCGCCATCTGCACCCGCTCCCGCTCGCAGGAGGGAATTGCCTCCCAACGCGGCGAGCAGACCCAAAGTCAATAACGCGGCGAGTTCCAGGGCGAAGAATCGGCCCCATCCGATAGCTAAACTGTCGCGGCGAAGCAAAGCAAATCCGATATATCCTATGGCAAGGACTACAAGATAGGAGCCCCATCCAAATTGCTCTGATAAAAGATCAGACCAGGGTGTTAATAAAGCGCCTCGGGTGTAACCTCCCAACGCGAGAAATGACATAAGCGCTGCGGCAATCAGGAGTACCCCCAATGCATCACGGACAAAACGACCGAAGTGTTCATTGAATCGCGCAAGGCGATCCAACCAGTCGTCTCGCATTTCTGATTCGTATGTTTGCTGTGGTTCGGAGCGTTTAGGCATTATGGATTCGTTTGCAGCCTTAATCCCATGCGCTGATGAGCAGGATCTACATATAACACACGCACATGAATCTCCTGCCCTTCTTTCAGAATATCGCGCGGGGTTTGCCCATCAGCCAGTGGCATTTTGGAAACATGAATCAAGCCTTCAATACCAGGCTTCAAGCGGGCAAACGCACCGTAGGATATTACGCTGGAAACAACCGCAGATTGAATCGTATCTATCGCGAACTCTGCCTCAGCATTCTCCCATGGATTCGGACTTAATCGCTTCAGACTCAGGGCAACCCGATTGCGCTCTCTGGAAATTTCCAACACTTGAACTTCGATCTCCTCACCGAGTTTAACGATTTGATTCGGATGCGGCACACGCCCCCATGAAAGTTCAGAAATATGGACCAGTCCTTCCAACCCTCCAAGATCAACAAAAGCACCAAAGTCTGTGATACTGGTAACAGTGCCCTTAAGCTGCACACCTTTTTGAAGAGTGTAAAATAGTTCGGAACGTCGATCAGGCGTCTGTGGTATTACGTGCTCATGATCGCTCATAGGCGGATTTTTAGAAGTTTCGATTTCTGCCGGTATATGGCTTTCGTTGGATTGAATTGCGGCTTTTGTTGGCGGCGCAAGTTTTGTTTTTCTGGGCGTATGATTAAACTGTCTTTGCTCCTCCGCCAACACAGATTCCCACCAGCCTTCATCGAGAGTTGGCATAGAGCTTTCGAAGTTCTTTTCCGCATTGTTATTTGGATTCATGATCTCCTCCTTATCGAATTCCTTCATTCTGTTCCATATCGAGAATAGCGCGCGCCACTGCTTCCACTGCCACCCGTTGTTTGCGATACAAGTCGGCTTCAGACATTGCTAGCCTTCCTGCCACTTCACGTACTTTACGTCCCTCAATAAATTTCATCTCCAAAATATTATAAAGAATCCACTCACTGGTGAATCGTCTATCACCTTCAGGCTTGATCTGGTCAACAGCTTTGCGTAATAGTGCTCGCAACGCGTTAGATGTATTTCCCTCGTATTCCTCTGAAAGCATTTGAACGATCCGCAGTTTCATCAACGGACTATTCGTGAATTTAGGACCACCCCAATAATGTGTCAGCGCATCTTTTACCCACTCAACTATTTCTGAATCTTCAGATACTGACTGGGTTAAGAGGCTTGCACGAGAATCATACCTTCCAACGGCGCGCATGCGTTGAAGCATGTCTATTTGAGGTTGCAAGTCTTCCAACGAACGAAAGACACGTTGCTGCAGCTGTCGGTCTTCCAAAGCAAGTGCCGCGCGGTCTGCAAGGAGCCATACCGCCTCCCGCTGATCCTTATCCATGGGAAGATCCGCTTTACGGGCAATTCCAAGCAAGCCCAATAACAAAGGCAGCTCATCGCGGTCGCCATTCATTTTGAGTTGATGAAGCGGTAATATCCAAAAATCTCCCCAAACGAATTCATGCCTTCCATTTTCTCCGTTGCTGCTTACAACATGGAGGACTTCATCCAGGTTTTCTTTCTCGAGCAGAGCGCGGTTTCCTGCAACCACACTCAGAGACAACTCGGTTCCATCCAGTGCCGCGACAAATGCACAGGGTGACTGTAAATGGTCACGGACTGCTGCCAGCACAGTATCGAGGAATTGATGCAGGTCGCCACGCGTCAATAATCTTTCTTCAATATTCTGAAGGAGTTGAATCTCGCCACGGTCACGGCCCATAAACAAGGCTCTTTCCCACAATGGAGAAAACAATGTCACTGCATGTTCAAACAATAAAACGGTGGCGACCATTACAAGTGGGACAAATCCAGAGTATGGCTCGCCGCCGAACAGCTCACCCGCGCGGCGGACGAGAGTCATCATTGTCAATGCCAGCGAGGCGGTCACTGGTCCACGCAGAAGCCACTTAAACAGGCGGCTCTTCACTACTCGGTCCGGCCACGAAACGCCGAAGAACGCGACTGCGTACGCCATGACAATTACCAGAATTGCAACAAGCACATTGATGATGAATGCTGCACTCCAGAAAAAGAGTGGATACTGCGCGGCAATATTGGAACCAAACAAAAGATACGGGTATGAACCAAGAGCCGGGGCCGTTGCCCCTGCCATAAGATACAGCATCCTGCGCTGGCCCGAGCGAGTCAACATACGTCCAAATGCGCGTACAAAGTTGTAACCGGCCCAAACCATGATCGCAACATAATAAACCGTGAAGAAATTCGTCCAAGCTGTCCGCTCCAGATGCGGTGCTGGTTTGCCATCCGCTACAAATTCACCCACCAGCAATCCTGCCCAGAGCATAATTAAGAAGCCTGCTGACAGCACATACATCAAGCGTACGGCCAGTCGCCGGCGTCCCCGCGACGGACGGCCGGCAGTTACGAGTAATGCGTCAGAAAGATGTAAATAGGCCGGAGGTAAAAAGATAATACCAATCCACTGTAATCGCAGGAGAAGTTCTATTCCCCATGTAGGTACGGTCTTGTTTTGGAGTGCTTCAGTCGTAAAAACAACTACCAAACATAAGAGAATGATTGCAAAGGAGCGCGCAACTCGATCTCGTAAATTAAAGGATAAAGCGTATAGGAAAAGAGAAAACGCCGTGATCGCAATACCGGCTGTAAGAATATTATTGATTGTTTGAAGTCCCACCAACAGACCGTCCAGCCAACCATTAAACATGCAAACCTTCCAAAATTATTTTATAGCTCTCCCGAAAAATAAAGCTACATCTTGGGTCGGATAATACTGGTCATTATACCCGCAGAAGTCATACCCGAATTTTTGGGCCAGACGGATGCAACCTTGATTTTTTGACTGCATTTCCAGAATGATATGGCGGACACCTCTTTCCGACGCCCATGCCTGGGCAGCCGTTAAAAGCGCCGACGCGGCACCTTTTCGTCTCTGAGCAGGCGCGACGACAATATCTGTCACCCGTGTCACTGCGGAGGCTCGTTCCTCAATTGCACAAAGATAGCCAATCGGGCTGCCATCATATATTGCCACCAATACTAGATCGCGGCGCATCCACTCATCTGCTAAGATAGCTGGGTCATGTGGATACCTCACCTCAATCGAACGTGGTAGTCGCACTTCACGGAAGTTCGCGGAAACCTGACTCGTTTCACGATGCAATTCCAACTGCCAGACGTAATCGCTTAAGCTGGAATGATCCACAGATATCAGCCGTGGAAGGTCACTTGCGACTGCCGGGCGGGTTTCAAAAGAAGTCAAAATTCCTCCAATCACTGATTCGCTACACGCACCGCTATCACACATGGCTCCAGCGACACGCCCACATTATCTGTAATCACAAGGCGTAGAAAATATTCTCCGTTTGTAAGCGAAGCAGTATTCCAGGTGCCGAGAGTTTCACCTTTTTTCGGATTACGGTCAGCCGAAATGGTTGCCCAGCTCTGAGTCCCCATCGGAGCAATCTCATATTTATAAAAGCCAAAATTTGGAACGTCGGCTGTGCCAGTGATTTCTATACTTCCGTTCACTACATCACCC
>DAINRK010000429.1:0-4345 GCA_036741855.1 Anaerolineales bacterium | reverse complement strand
ACCCTTGCCAAACCGGGGATGTTAGACTATTATCTAATTAGATAATAGTCTAACAAAGCCCATCACCTAACCTTAATATGTGCGTTTCGCAGGAAAGTAGCCCACCATGTCAAATCGTCCGCATATAAACCTTATCGAAAACCAAAATATTTATATGATTAAAGATGCAGAATATAGCCAAGTCACAGAAACCTTGGACCCTGCATCCGTACGCGACCTCTTCACTCACCAGACCGGACAGATTCTCGTCGAAATCGGGAATTTGTTCATCAACATACCGCCGTTCAATGATCACCTGGATCCGAATACTGGCACTCTGCTGATCTCCATTGGCAATAAACTCAAGACAAGGAAATAAACCCGTGAGTGCGTCTGAGACATTCACTGAAGAGAAGACCACTGCTGCAATAATTCAGTGGGAATTAGGCACGGCCTATGAGATGTTTATC
Source organism: Anaerolineales bacterium (assembly GCA_036741855.1). Taxonomy (GTDB): domain Bacteria; phylum Chloroflexota; class Anaerolineae; order Anaerolineales; family Villigracilaceae; genus Defluviilinea. The sequence continues at coordinate 3,896 of DAINRK010000429.1, read as the reverse complement.
AGTCTCCATGTTCTCCACGAACCAGATTATTATGGCATTCGCGCTTCCTGGGCCGCAGGAGTCCGGTCGCGCATTCCCGCAACTGAACGCAAGTTATTGGAGGAGGTATATCCCCTTATCAGTGTACCTCTTGCATGGATTCACAGCTTGCCCGCGCCTAGAGACTCAATCAGTGCCTTGTGGGCGTTGAAGCAGATTCCCCCTGCTGAACGGATGATCAAACTACACAGGTTGGATCAACCCTATGAACACGATAAGGGTGAAGAGACGGATACGTATGATCAGTTCTGCAAAATTCTTTTGAGAATTGCTGATACACATTCGTGGAAACGGGAAGACGCGGATTTTTTCATGAAGCTTTGGGGGAAGAAACACCCGTCCATGAAAAAAGGGAGACTGGAACGCGCATTGGATTGGTGGAGCCGCCCTGAGGAACTTGGTGAGGGCTTCCTCTCAGGTCTGCAATCTTATTATCAGGCATTCTTTGAACAGGAAGAGAAACGCATTGAACCCGTCCTCAAGGCGGGATTGGAGCGTGCCCAGGAACTTGCAACCAGACTGACTCTCGAGGAATTATTTGTCGAGCTTTCACAAGGTGTCCAATTACAAGACGAATTTCGCGCCAGCAAACTTATCATTGCGCCATCCTTCTGGATAACCCCCTTGATCTTCTTTGAAGGACTGGACCGTAACACCATGCTTTTTCTCTTTGGGGCGCGCCCCGCGGAAATGTCTGCCATCCCCGGTGAATCATTACCAGATGGATTGGTTCGATCTCTTAAAGCTCTGGCAGATCCCACCCGTTTGAAGATCCTTTTCTATCTTTCAAAGGAAAGTCTTTCCCCTTCCGAACTTGCAAGGCGACTTCACCTGCGCGCTCCGACGGTCACGCATCATTTGAAAGAATTGCGGCTTGCCAGCCTGGTTGAATTAACCTTCGAACGAGATGAAAAACTTTATGCCATACGCAGGCAGGGGCTCGAGTCCACGTTTGGGAATCTGACCTCTTTTTTGAAAAGTAATATGACCGAAGAATAAACGGGGAAGAGTAGACAGCTTTCCAAAAATCGGCGTAATCTGCAGAATCTATTCCTGTATCTTTTTCAAAAACCCTGGTGTATTCAACTCACGCTCAAGCAAATACGTGAAATAACCTTGCATAAGGCCTTCCGCCTCTGTCTGGACCTCGGAATTAGGCCGCGCACGAGACGCGTCGCGGTAACTTGAACGTTGAAAGTGACGCAGATATTTGAGCGTCTCTACTTTAATCGGCTTTAGTTGTGGCAATCCCAGCCCACAGCGTGGACAAATTACACCACCTGCCCGGAACGAAAAGAATTGATCCTCTGCCTTGATCTCACGCCCGCAGTTGACGCACTGAATAAGCTGAGGACGGAATCCCAGATGATCGAGCAGGCGCATCTCATAATAGCGGATGACAAGCCACGGGTCGTCGTTTGAGGCGAGCCTGGCAAGGGTATCGGTCAACAAACGGAAAGTGGATGGGTTTTCAGTATCATCCACATATGTAAAGCGATCCAATAACTCAAGCACATAGGAAGCCTGACTGGTAAGGATCAGGTCTTCTCGTAAAGGGAGATACGCATCCACAGTATCCGCCTGCGTAACGAGGAGCATATCCCTGCCTCTTGCAAGCTGCAATTTGACTTGCGTGAATGGCTCAATATGTCCGGCTTTGCGCGAAGCGATCTTGCGCGCCCCTTTTGCAAGCACACGCGTCTTTCCGAGTTGGCGCGTGTAAAGGGTCAGCAAGCGATCTGCTTCCCCGTAATCATGGTGACGAAGCACAACAGCTTCAACGCGAAATGAACGGAATTTAGTTTCAGGCATAGGATAAAGAATTTAAGTAAAAGTTATGTGATCGTCGGTCTATTTATTTCGCAAGTGAGCTGGTGTAAATGCCTCAGGCAAAAGTTCCTTCACAGTAGTCTCTTTAATAAGTTTACCACTGCCATCCGCCATGAGGACAATGGTATCGAGACCGAACTCAGCCATTACCTGACGGCATCCTCCGCAGGGAGAGCCGCCGTTATCTGTCACTACAGAGATGATTTCAAATTCCTTCTCCCCCTCTGAGACTGCCTTGAAAATTGCCACGCGTTCCGCACACATGGTATGTGGGTACGCAGCATTCTCGATGTTAACACCTGTGAAGATCCGTCCCGATTTTGTACGGAGTGCCGCACCCACAGGATAATTGGAATAAGGAGCATAGGCGCGTTGTCTTGCAGTGTTTGCAAGATCAATAAGGGACTGTTTTTCTTGTTTGGAGATAGTCATAACGAGCCTCTTACCACTGGGTCACGGAGACACAAAGATTTATATTTTCTCTCCATGTCCTCTAACCCCGGTTATTTCTTTTTATTCTTTCTTTCCACTTTTCGAATTGCACGCGCAGGCATGCCAACCACAAGTGTATCTTCAGGTACGTTCTTGGTAACCACAGCGCCCGCGCCGGTTCGAGCTCCATCTCCAAGTTTCAAAGGTGCGACGAGCATCGTATCTGACCCAATAAATACATCTTCACCGATTTCTGTTGAATTCTTTTTCTCCCCATCATAGTTTGCAGTAATCGTTCCGGCTCCAATGTTTGTGTTCGCTCCAATGGTTGCATTGCCGATATAAGAAAAATGCCCCATCTTCACACCTTCGTGTAGCGTGGAGTCTTTCACTTCGCCAAAATTTCCCATGTGGACGTGGCTCTTTAAGTGTGCGCCTTTTCGCAAACGGGCAAACGGACCCATATCCACATCGTCTTCGATCACAGCGCCTTCAACCACAGAGGCCAATATCTTGCATCGGTTTCCAACTTTTGAATCTCGAATGATCGTATTCGGGCCAATCACATTTCCTTCACCGATCTGGGTGTCACCCTGAAGATGTGTGTTCGGCAGGATGACCGTATCCTTGCCGATTTTTATACCTGCTTCAATGTATGCAGAGGCTGGGTTTGTCATGCTCACGCCGTCCTGCATATGTTCGCGGTTGATACGAACGCGCATTGCAGCCTCGGCTTCACTCAAATGGACGCGGGTATTGATGCCGATGATCTCCGCAAGGTTATGTTGAATCACAGCCTGTACGGGCAGATTTTCTTTTGCAGCAAGTTCAGCCACATCCGTCAGATAATACTCACCCTTCTTGGGATTCTTCTCAATGCGATGCAACGCGTCCCAAAGCCAATCGGCTTTGAAACAATATGCACCAACATTCAACTCCTTGATCTGGCGCTGGTCATGTGTGGCAACGTATTCCTCGACAATAGCTTCTACTGTCCCATCCGGTTTTCGCACCACGCGCCCGAAGCCACGCGGATCATCTGCAATGGCGGTCACCAGACTCACGGGTCCCGAATTGTGGCGTTGTGTTTCGACAAGACGGTTGAAGATCTCGCCGCGTAAGAGAGGCATATCAGCATATGCCACCATTACATAATCCGTTTTATCCTTGAGCAGGGATTCAACCTGCATCACAGCGTGTCCTGTTCCAAGTTGAGGTTCCTGTAAAATGCATTCTGCAGAGTCTCCGAGATATTCCTTCACTCGATCCGCCCCATAACCTACAACCACAACAGGCTTTTCAGTTGCAGCGGATTTCAGTGCCCGCAGTACATGCCAGATTAATGGTTTTCCACATAAAGGATGCAGCACCTTTGGCAGGTCTGATTTCATGCGAGTGCCCTGACCCGCAGCTAACAAAACGGCAGTAACTTTCATAAATAAATAACTCCGAATAAAAACAGGCTCACTGCGTTATGCAAGCGAAGCCCGTTTAGAAAATAAGCCCCGCATAAGCGGGATGCCTATACTAGGCGATGGCTGGGGCGCCTGGATTCGAACCAAGATCCACAGCTCCAAAGGCTGGTGTGCTGCCCT
>DAINRK010000428.1:0-4346 GCA_036741855.1 Anaerolineales bacterium | reverse complement strand
CTCCCGCAGCACTCTCGTTCGCCATGGGATCTCCACAAGTGTTCAAAGAATGGAAGGCCTCGTTCGTCGATGGCGCTGGCGGAAAGAGCGTTTTCCCGCGTATGTGGGAACGAATGAAACCCGTTGTGGATGGTCATATTGTGGTCAGTCTTGAAGAAACGAAAAGAGCAATGCGAATTATGGCAGAAAAAGCGCGCATCATCTCGGAAGGCGCAGGAGCTTTGCCACTGGCGGCGGCACTGACAGGGAAAGCTGGTCAGGGACCGATTGTTGCAATCGTCTCCGGTGGGAACATCGATTTGAAGAAGTTTTGCGAGCTTATTGAATCGGTAACAGAATGAGGAAAGAAGAAAGAGGACAGACACTTGCGTACAGTGCAAGTGTCTGTCCTCTTTCATTTCACAAATACTGTGGTTTCGATACGCCCTTCGCTGCCGCTCAGGGCTACTCAACCACCAAAAATCAAACCCTCAATCTCCACATCGTAAACGGCTCATCGAAACCTTTTACGCTCCCGGTAAAACGACTTAACGCGTCTGGCTTTATGTTTTGCGAAAGAAAATCTTGAATCTCTGGGTCTTCGTTAAAGGCCTCTGAGAAGATCAATTCACCACCCTGCGAGAAGCCAGGCAAACGCGAAGTGATATTAACCGTTGAGCCAAAGTAATCCAGCCGATCATTCAAATTTACGACAATACATGGGCCTTTATGCAAACCCACTTTGAGCCACAACATAGGTTCGCCGCGCTTGGCAATTTCAGTTTGCGCGTTCCATACTGAGCGCAGGGCGTCAATGGGATGACGGAACGTCGCCATCACCGCATCGCCCATCGTCTTCACAATCGCGCCGCCCTGCTCTGCAATGGACTTTTCCAATATCTCGAAATGTTCGCGCACACGTCCGAATGCAGATGCATCACCGATCTTTCGGTAAAGGCGAGTCGAGTCTCGTAAATCTGTGAACATCAATGTGACAGAGCCAATTGATATTTCCTCACCCGGCCTAACAACTTCAGTTGCAAATAAATCGCGGAAGACTTGAAGTGCGGTCACATCTGCAGCGGTCGAAGCCTGGTCGCTCCAGGCGGTGCGCTCAAGCTGAAAGGTTTGATCCGCGTCAGTGGCGTTGATCAAGTTGAGGGTCGTGAGAAGCGATACGTGTTGTTGTTCAGCGGGCCATCCAAATGAAGTCACACGGATGTCAGATTTGGGCGCCCCAGTTGCATCGGCAAATAAGGAAATCGAACCAGACACATTCGACGCGCGCAAGGTATAGCGTCCACTTTCAAGTTGCAAGTTGACAGGCAGAGAATGCAGCGCCGATATACTTTGCGACATCACTACATGCCGCTGCAGTTGCGGACTTCCCACACAGAACGCCACGGTGAAATCAACCGGCCGGACCGATGGATTCGGCTTAAAGACAACTTCAATGTTGTGATCAAAGTTCACCCTGAAATCGATTTGACAGGTGCTGCAATGAGATTGACTATGCACTTCGCCAAGATTGGTATGTCCCTCTGTTGTCCCGCGGCAGGATGGGCAAAGCAAGTCCCAGGACATATCAAATATCCCCGCCCGCGTGGCTCGCAGGAACATCTCTAACACCGCGCGGCGATTCTCATTCCAATGATCGGCGAGCGCATACGGCCGAATATGCTGAAGGGATAATTCATCGGCATCGTTGAGAAAGGATTCGAGACGCGCAATAAGTTTTGGATCTGTGCCTTGCTGGATGACCGCCTCACTCAAAGACTTGAACCGAGCGCGTTCTCTCGAATTGAGTCCACGCGGACGTCCTATACTGAGTAATTGCGGGCTCTTATCCGCATCAGCAATTTTGTCATATAACCGGAAGGCTCTCTCAAAACGTCTCCTCGCAATGACACCAATCGCAAAAGGAATACCAAGCTGGGCAAGGATGTTGCTGGTCTTCATCCATGTTTGATAGGTAACACGTGTGCCACCTTCGTTACGCGGATCGAAATTGGCCTGCACGCGCATTTCGTCGATGGGTCCCTTGCTGTATGTTCTCAGCACTCCAAATGAATATGGATATGTCCACTCGAAAGGTTCCTCTTCCCACTCCACCCTGATGATGGGGAGTTTCATGCGAATATGCTTGGTGCCCATCACGTTATCCAGCATCTCGATTTCTGGTTGACCCGTATCGCGATTGAAGCGATTCGTATCCGACGCGAAGGGCCAGATCGCCTCAGGCGAGGCTTGCAAATCCCATTGCCAGGAGAAGTAGAATTCACGAGTCATGGTGGATAGACGACGAAAATTAACTGAATTTTACAGGCATGAATATGATAACTTCATTACTATAGCAAATCAATGCCAAGCTCCTTAACAAGACCTTAACCATCGAAAAAAATTATCTGGTATAGTTTGTTAACAAACCTATGCCAGAAACCATTCTTGTTGTCGAAGACGAGCCTGCGCTCCGCGATACACTCATTTATAACCTGAAAAAGGATGGCTTCACTGTGGAAGCTGTTGGCGATGGCCGCTCCGCGCTCGATTCTGCGCGCCGCTTGAATCCCAATCTTATCGTGTTGGATATCATGCTACCCGAACTGGATGGCTTTGAAGTGGCGCGCATTCTCCGCAAGGAGATGTCAACTCCCATTCTTATGCTGACCGCGCGCGATGATGAAATTGACCGCGTCGTCGGCCTCGAGGTCGGCGCAGATGATTACCTCACCAAGCCCTTTTCCATGCGTGAGTTGATGGCACGCGTCAAGGCACAGTTGCGACGCACACGCCTCCTGCGGGAAGAGCTCGAGAAAGCCCCTCAACCCGCAAAGAAGCAGGAGACCCTCTCCTTTAATGACCTTATCATCAACATCACCCGCCGCGAAGTGACATTACATAACATAGCTCTGCAACTCAAACCAAAGGAATATGAATTGCTCGAATTCTTCGCGGCTCATAAAGGACGAATGCTCTCGCGCGAATTCATCCTTGAGCGCGTCTGGGGCTGGGACTTCATCGGTGACAGCCGCACAGTAGACGTGCACGTCAGATGGCTAAGGCAAAAGGTCGAGAATGACCCAAGTAATCCAACGAGGATTGTTACTGTACGAGGCGGGGGATATCGGTTTGAGGGTTAATTAAACTCTGCGCTCGGCGGCAAGAGCGTAATGATAATTTTGTGTTCGAACATATCATGAATTACCCAATCATTTTCATAGTTATCCTTTTGATCATTGCCACATGGTTTGCATGGCGTTACTACTCGATGCGCCGCAGCTTGAACGAGTATGCAAAATCGCTTCGACAAAACCCGGAGCAACCAACGGTTTCGACAGAACTCGAAAATCTATCCAGCGCAGTCGCATCCCTGATCACATCGTTCCATACACAACATGCAGCAACGGATGCCGAACGTGCCCGTCTCGCGACCGTACTTGATCAAATGACCGATGGTGTGCTCATCGCCGATTCACAGGGGCTGATTCAATTTGCGAACCCAGCTGCCGGGCGGCTCTTTCAGACGTCGAATCCCACTCATCGTAGCATCACTGAGGTTATACGTAATCACCAACTTGTTGAAGCGTGGCGTCGCTGTCAGCAAACAGGTCAGATGCAAACCGAATCGGTGGAACTTCCCACGCGCCATCAATTCTTGCAACTTGTAGTGATTCCAGATACCCATGCCAGCGGAAGCCTTTTGCTCGTACAGGACCTCACCCGTATCCGTCGTCTTGAAACTGTACGAAGGGATTTCGTCAGCAACCTATCCCATGAACTACGAACACCGCTCGCATCTCTCAAGGCATTGGCTGAAACCCTTCAGGAAGGCGCGTTGGATGACCCGCCAGCGGCGCGCCAATTCATTGACCAGATCCAAATCGAAGTGGATGCATTGACTCAGATGGTGAATGAGTTGCTCGAGCTTTCCAAAATCGAATCGGGGCGCTTCACGCTGGACCTCACACCAGTCGCGGCTTGCGATCTACTTGACTCTGCATCCAAACGGATGCAATTGCAAGCCGAGCGTGCAGGGTTGAATATACGTGTGGAATGTGCAAGCGATATTCCAAGAGTCAGCATTGATTCGCAGCGACTGGAACAGGTGCTGGTAAATCTCATCCACAACTCTATCAAGTTCACGCGCGCGGGCGGGGAAATTGTTCTTTCAGCAGAGATATTTGGCGACTCCATACGATTCGGCGTGTGACACAGGGATTGGAATCCCCGAAGATGAAGTTTCAAGAATTTTCGAGAGGTTCTATCGAGTCGATAAATCCCGCGCTGGAAGCGGGACAGGATTGGGCTTATCTATCGCGAAACATATTGTTGAGGCACACAAGGGAAAGATCTGGGCAGAGAGCAGG
>DAINRK010000427.1:1226-4346 GCA_036741855.1 Anaerolineales bacterium | reverse complement strand
CTGCAGCTTTGCTACAGTATCCATCAGCAAATTCCATTCCCGTTTGATCGCGGACATCAATTCAGTTTTGCTGCCTGGAACCCATTGTTCTGTATCAGCCATGATAAACCTCCAATGTTTTAAGGAATAACCAATTTTCCTTCTTCGAGCTTTTCCTTCTCCTGTCCCTTGCGCAGGATCCAACCTTCACCGCGCACGAGAGTTGTCTTCTTCCCATTCACTTTTAGATACGCGCCGTCACTCAGCAGGATCACCGCGTTATCATGAAATACATGATAATCTGAAAGCCAGTCATCATGCTCAGACTCTCCATACGTATTCGAAAAGTAATGGGCGAAAAAGTTGAACGGGGAGGCGTTCAAGCCACTGAAATAAGTCGTCTCAACGGAATTCAAATCTTTAGAGGTGAGAATGTTCAGTCCGCATAGGATCATTCCTGCGCTGAACCCGACTACTGGCAACCCGGACTGCACTTTTTTACGCAGATAAGGCATCAACCCGCTGATATGCAAACGGTGGTTGAGCAGGAACGTATTTCCACCTGAAATATAAACCACATGGGCACGCCTAATGATGGCTTCCATCGCGGGCAAATCCATTTGCTCTGTATCAATTAATTCAACCTGCGCCAGTTTTTCAAAGGAACGAACCGTGTAGTCCAACCAGTGATTGACGTTTAACCAGGCTTGTGGGAGGAACGCGACTGTTGGCTCTGATTTCCCTGCAAGATAAGGACGGCTTGCATCAAGTACCCAGCGAATATCGCGGTCGCCAGGTGTGGAAAGAAGATGCAGGTTGATCATATAGTCAAAATGATCGGCTCGTTCTTCGTCACGATGATCGTATGTTCAAACTGCGCGGCAATCGCGTTGTCAGTTGTGCGCAGGGACCAGCCATCTCGCTCTTCGACCACGCGTCCCACGCCTGTCGTTAGGAACGGCTCGATTGCCAGGACCAGTCCCTCGTTCAGAATGCGGCGGTCTTTCGGATCATAGTAATTCAGGATTTCCTTCGGTTCCTCATGCAGTTTATGTCCGATGCCATGTCCGGTAAGGTCATAGATGACGTTATAGCCGCGTTTTCTCGCTTCATTCTGGACCGTTCGGCTGATCCCGTTTAATGGGCTTCCGGCCTTCGCCGCGCGCAGGGCTTTTGTCAACGTGGCTTTTGTTGCGTCCAATAATTTTTCGAGGTTTCGATCACTTTTTGAAACGATCATGGACGCGCCGGTGTCGGCATAATAACCATCAAGTTCTGCTGACACATCGATGTGGATCAGTTCACCTTCACGCAAAACATGTTCATTGGGAATTCCATGCGCAATGACAGGTGAAACGCTGATGCAGGTTGCACCAGGGAATTTGTACATTGCCTGAGGCGCGGAGTGGGCGCCCCCCGCTTCAAGATAAGTACGCCCGATTTCGTCGAGTTCGCGCGTCGTCATTCCTACGCGGACCTGCCCCATCATCTCTCGCAGGGTTTCTGCGCAGACGCGGCCAATCGCTTTGAGATATTGAATATCAGTTGTCGAGTCAGCAGTCATGATTTGATTGTAATGCAAAAATAAAGTGACAGTCACTCGCTTTGCGAAAATAACTGTCACTTTCAAAATTAGCTGTGTGTAATTTAGCTAATCATCATCACCATCATTCTCTGGCTGCCGAATTCGAACCCATTCACTTTACGTGTTTGTTGTGAAGAACAATTCCTTAACGAATTCGTACGAGTTCGGTCGTTTCCTCGCCGCCTTTGATCATCTCTCCGTAGATGAAACCGACACCCTCGGCGTAGTATTTATATTCAACGACACCTCGCTCCAGCGGAGACCATTCCTTGGTCACCAGAACATTGTCAAAACATCCATACTGGACACATATACTATCTTCAAATCCAATCACCTGCGCCATATCCTCTGCGACGTCTGGTGCATTTTCTTGCGCGTATTTGTCACCTTTCTTCGGATCTGCCAACATGATGATTCCCGCTTCCGCGCCATCTACTCCGGCTTCCCATGAGCCTTCTGTGCTGATCACATTGCCATCTTCATCCAATTCCTTCGTATCTTCTCCAAAGTACCAGACGTTGCCATCAACATCCTGAGCAAACCAGTCAAAGGTCTCTTCGATGAGTACCCTATCTTCATACGAGAGATGGTGAACGACTGTAGTGGTGACACCTAATATCTCTTTTGTCTGGTCAGTGACAGTCATTACATCGCGTGTTGGAGCACCCTCACTTTCGCCTCGATAGATAAAGGTCGTCCCCGGTTCGAGTGGGAAGTATGGGTTATCAATCGGGTCACCCGCAAAGTTCGCGGGGTCAAATTCCATGGATACATTTCTGGTGGGGGTTGCGGCGATGGTAGACATGGCAAAAATGATTGCCAGCAAGCCTGTGATCATGCTAAGAAGCCTATTCCTTTTCATTTGTTAACTCCTTTTTGATTAGTATCATTATGTGGATAGCTATCTGTACCGTCAATTATGGACTACCCTTCGCAGGCTAGGGAAATCCCTACCGAAATTACTCAACCTTGACAAATTGGATAGACAACTGCGCATTGACAGCTCCTCGAGTTGAGCCACTGAGAGATGATTAGATTTTTGCTGGTGAGTGGAGGGTTGTTCTACTGAGAACAGGATAGTGTCTATCCGTCAATCAATATAGCACATTGAGCGGTTAAGTATCCCTTACATAAGTACAGCCGCAGCCCTTACAAAACTGGCAACAAGAAAAATTATTGATGAAAGAATGAACAAAAAGGCAGATCTAGAGTACGGGTATGCGAAACGATCCTTGCACTTACGTCTGACTAATCCAATGCTACTGCATGAGCTAGTTTTAGAAGCCAGCGCCCATTCTGCTGCTGAAAAATATTTGTAATGGCAATCCGGTTTTCCTTCATTTGCCCATTTGCCAGTTCCAGTTGCGCCACTTGTACTCCGGTCAGGACCGCAATTGTCCCGAACACATGGACTTCAAGATTATCAGACCCCACCGAACGAACCTGTACTGGAAAACCTGTTAGAGTTTCAATAAAGGCAGCTCGGTCTTGATTCGGTTCACCGGGTGAGCGCCCTATGAAATCTTCCGCCAGAAGATGCTCAAAAGCTTTTCTAT
>DAINRK010000427.1:0-1126 GCA_036741855.1 Anaerolineales bacterium | reverse complement strand
GGACCGCGCCAGACTTCCCAGCCGAGACGTTCATAAAATGTTTCCCGCTCCGTCTCCAGACAGGCAATGACATATTCTCCATCAATTTCGTTTGCCAATTGGCGCATGAGCGCGCTCCCATAGCCCAATCCTTGATAAGCTGGCAGCGTAGCTACTGCATCTATGTAAGCAGTCTTCAAAAGCGGCTGACCTTCCGGTTGGAGCCAACGGGTTGTTACCACCGCGTGACTCGCTAACTTATCATCGTGATAAGCAAGGAAATGCCAGCCGCCCGATGGAATGTAGGAAAAAAGATTCTTGAAATCTTCCTCCTGATGTGCCTCAACACAAACTTGAATAATCGATGCCCGCGTGACATCATCCAGGTCTTCGGTGCGAATCATATCTTATCCTTTTCGCTCTAGGCTGGGATTATATGACGATTCCCTCAACTGGATATTCGTTTATAAAGATGTCCTTGTTCACCTGATTTTGTAATCGCTTCTGCAGCTTGTAGCCCAACCCTGTAGATCATTCTTATGCTACTGTTGTTTTCATCCGCAATAAAGATTTGGTAATCTCTGATATTTAGCGTGTTTTCGATGTGATTCAAAATGGCTGAGCACGCTTCGACTGCATAACCTTTCCCCCAGAAGTTTCTTCTAAAATAATAACCAAAATCCTTGATACCATCTTCGTCCCGCAATCCAGCCACACCAATCAATTCATCTGTATCCTGCAACGCCACGGCATACCGTGTAAAGACATTATCCTGCTGGAGCAGAATATTGCTTAACCATTTCTGAGTTTCGTCTTCCGTCAACGCGCGGCGTGGACCGATGTGTCTCATCACCTCCGTATCAGTGAACATGTCGATCAGAGCCGCCAGGTCAGCAGGGCTGAACTTCCTGATGATGAGTCGTTCTGTTTGCAGGATCATCTGCTATTAAAGTCAATGCCAGGCATAAATAGGGTAATGATGTGGACAAGGAAGTAATCCTGCCTAACGGCGGGCGTAAGCGGCGGTTGGCGAGGAGAAGGCTCGGAAACGGACTGCCGCGAAAGCTCAGAAACAAGCCCAAAAAACGCGCAACTTCCAAGACAGTTGCTGCGCGCTATGTTGGGCGGCTCGTGAAACTCACTGGAC
>DAINRK010000426.1:0-4351 GCA_036741855.1 Anaerolineales bacterium | reverse complement strand
GATGTCGGTGAGCTAATCAAGCCAGATGTCGTTATTCTGCTCATCGGCGAACGCCCTGGATTAGGTCGCGCCGAATCAATGAGCGTGTATATGGGCTATAAACCAAAATACGGCGATACGGACGCTGACCGAGATGTAGTCTGTAACATCTTCGAAAACGGTGGAACCAATCCACTAGAGGCAGGCGCTTTTGTCGTGCAGATCGCTCAGAAGATGCGCAAGCATGAAGCATCTGGCGTAAAATTGAAGCTGGCTAAGTAAGGATTAATCATGCCGATCCTCGACCCTCTTTATGGCACTCCACTTGCGGTGCAACTTATCCCGCAAGTAGACCGCAACTTTGCGGAGCAACTCAAACTCCGCGATGATCAACGATCCATCGGTCTGCTCAGCGTGGACAATGACGATGCGACTTATGTGGCCATCGATGAAGCCACGAAGATGGCAAATGTTGAAGTTATATATGCCAGGTCGTTTTATGCGGGCGCAAAGCACACATCCGGAAAATGGTCTGGTGAGATCATGGCAATACTCGCAGGACCAGACCCGGCTGAAGTCCGAGCTGGGCTCAGTGCCGCGGTCAATTACATCAAAACGCAAGCCATCTGGTATTCCGCAAATGAGGATGACTCTATCGCGTTTTTCCCACATGTCATTTCGAGAACTGGAACGTATCTCTCGCAGGTCTGCAACCTCCCTGTCGGAACCCCGATTGCATATCTTGTTGCCACGCCAAACGAAGGCCTGGTCGCACTGGATGCCGCGCTCAAAGCCGCAGATGTGACAATCGTTGCATTGACGATGCCACCATCTGAAACGAATTACATGGGCGTGATGCTCACTGGTGACCAGGCTGCATGTAAGGCAGCGGCGGTTGCATTTCAAAATAAAGTGTTAGAGGTAGCGAGTAAGCCGATAAACTATTGAAATATCCGATGGTCGAGTAGTCACGCATGCTTTTTGCGGGACGTATCGAGACCATCAATACAAGATGTACTTTTACTTATTGGTGGTTTCGATACAGGCGAGAAAACCACTCGCCTTACTCAACCACCGAGGTTGAATAATTATGGTTGATTTTGATAACGATCTTCAATCCATTCAAGAAGCCAGAACGCTGGCAACACAAGCACGTGACGCGCAACGCAAATTCCTTCATGCCACGCAAGCCGAAGTGGACCGCATCTGCGCGGCGATGGCGCAAGCCGCGGCAGACGCGTCGGTAACGCTTGGAAAAATGGCAAGCGAAGAGACCGGTTATGGTGTCCCTGAACACAAGACACTTAAGAATTTATTGTCTTCACAATTATTGTGGGAAGCGATCAAAGATATTCCAACTGTTGGCGTAATCCGCAGTGATCCGCAAAAGCGGACCTACGACATCGCCTGGCCGATGGGTGTGGTTGCGGCGTTGACTCCGTCCACCAACCCAACATCCACGACGATGTTCAAGATCTTGATTGCTGTGAAGGCAAAGAATGGGATCGTCGTCGCTCCACATCCGTTCGCAGCCAAGTGTTGTGTAGAAACGGCTCGCATTATGGCAGAAGCGGGAGAGCGAGCCGGCATGCCCAAGGGACTGGTCAATTGCATGAGCAGGATCACTCTGCCCGGAACCCAGGAATTAATGAAACATAGATACGTGGCGTTGATTCTGGCAACGGGTGGTTCAGATATGGTGCGGGCAGCGCACTCGGTCGGCAAGCCTGCCTATGGAGTCGGACCCGGTAATGTTCCCGTTTATGTTGATCGGTCGGCAGATGTTCCACGCGCTGCAAAGTATATTGTGGCATCCAAGGCCTTTGATCATTCTGTGATTTGCGCGACGGAACAGGCAGTCGTTGCAGACCGACCCATAGCCGCGCAACTTGAAGAGTTGATGAAGGCTGAGGGTGCATACTTTGTTGACGATAAGATCAAGCAGATATTGGCGAAAAATTTATTCGTAGGTCACTTGCCTAATCCCAAAGGGGTGGGCAAGAGTCCGCAGCAACTTGCACAACAATACGGATTCAGCGTCCCGGATTGGGCCCGCATCCTTGTCGTCAAGCTCAACAACGTGGGACGCGATGACCCGCTCTCGGGCGAAAAATTGACCACCGTTCTCGGCTGGTACGAAGCCGACGGTTGGGAGGCAGGCTGCGAACGTTGCATTGAGTTGATCAATTATGGTGGACGGGGTCACTCGCTCGTCATTCATGCCAGGGATGAAAACGTCATAATGCAATTCGGTTTGGAGAAACCTGTCTTCCGTATTGTAGTCAATACGATGGGAACACTTGGGACGACAGGCTATACAACAGGTGTGATGCCCTCGATGACTCTCGGCTCAGGCGGAGTCGGTGGCGCTATTACAGGCGATAACATTACTGTGCATCACATGTACAACGTCAAAAAGTTGGCATATGAAACACGCGTCGCGCCAGACGCCGCGTTCGCCCCTGGCTCGACAGATGACCCCGCGCAGAGACGTCTCTTCAGTAGTGGCGCACAAGGATTATCTGCGCCTGCCTCCTCAAGTAATATGGATGCACAGGTGGAAGAAATTGTGAGGAAGGTATTGTTGGAGTTGAAAAAGTAATCCGATGGTCGAGTAGTCCAGCGTGTTGTCCGCGGGACGTATCGAGACCATCATATTGCTTGAAGTATTTTCGTGAACAGGTGGTCTCGATACGGGCTCTGCCCTACTCGACCACCGAACCATATTAGAACTCAGATCTCAGGGATTGAAAATCTTTCAACCTTGATGTCCGATGTCTAATCGGAAAACTTTGATCCAAAGGAGAAGTTAGCCATGCCCGTAGATGTTTCCATGATTGCCCTTGGAATGGTTGAGACCAAAGGTCTCATCGGCGCGATCGAAGCTGCTGATGCGATGGTCAAAGCCGCAAACGTGACGCTGATCGGCAGTGAGTATGTCGGCGGCGGATACGTCACTGTAATGGTGCGCGGCGATGTCGGCGCAGTGAAGGCTGCGACAGATGCAGGCGCCGCGGCCGCAAAGCGCGTCGGTGAGCTCGCGTCAGTGCATGTCATACCACGACCGCATACCGATGTTGAGATGATCCTGCCGCAGAACACAAGAGGCTCCTTCGGCGGGCGCTCGAGTGGCGGCAAAGAGAAATCGTAGGAAGCAAGTAAGCAAGTAGGTAAGTAAACAAGGAGACATGGTAATCATGTTTGCCTGTTTACGTATATACCTGGCTTCCTACTCATGCCGCGTCAATTATTCACCGCGGAAGATATCCGCCGTCTCGCGCGTGAGCGCGCCGAGACTCTTTTGCTCGCGCCAGATGACATCGTCACACATGAGGCTATGGATGTAGCGGTCGCCCTGGGATTGAAGTTGATTCGAGAAACGGAATCAACTGTCGGCCTAAGAAAAGAATCGTCCCCTGCAATCCAAAACTTGCCACCATTGAAGGTAGTCCGTTTGTCAAATGTCCAGGTGGAGCCTTTCCTTGAAGGCAAAACCACTGCAGGCACGAATGTGTGGTTAAAAGATGTAGTGGTAACTCAGGATCGATCACCCATGGGCGCCGGATATATGTCACTGGACAAAGGCGAGATGCAGTGGACGCTGACATATGACGAAATCGATATTGTGCTCGAAGGCGAACTGGTAATTACGCGTGGCACTGAACAAGTGCGCGGCAAAACGGGCGATGTGATTTACATCGCCAAAGGATCAAGTATTACCTTCGGCACGCCGAATTGGACTCGATTTGTGTATGTAGTGTTCCCGGTGACTTGGAATGAGAAATGATTGGATGAATCCAAACCTATCAGCTCTTCTAACTGAAACTGACCGCATCATGTCTGGATTTAATGGCTGGCACGCCGACCCGGGCCTGATCCTCCCTTCAGGCCTATATAGCGGCAAGATCCACGTCGGTGTGGATTTGGGAACCGCATATACTGTGCTAGTTGTGTTGGATGAAAACTACCAACCCATCGCAGGTGAATATGAATTCGCAGAAGTTGTGCGCGATGGACTGGTCGTGGACTTCATCGGCGCGGTCGATTTGCTTCGTGCAATGAAAATAAAAGTTGAAAAGAAACTTGGATTCAAGCTCATATCCGCGTCGACGGCCTATCCGCCGGGTGTGCCGCAAGCTGAAGTGCGCGCGACTGCGAATGTTTTGAACGGCGCAGAATTGGATTGCTCAAGCTTGATCGATGAACCGACTGCTGCGAATAATGTATTGCAGATCAGAGACGGCGCGATCGTTGATGTCGGCGGTGGAACAACGGGTATCGCGATTTTTAAGGATGGAAAAGCTGTGTATACCGCCGATGAGCCGACAGGTGGTACTCATCTCTCGCTAGTCATTGCAGGCGCGACAGGAAT
>DAINRK010000425.1:2631-4359 GCA_036741855.1 Anaerolineales bacterium | reverse complement strand
GTCCATGCTCGCATTTTCGTCCCAAAGCTCATTGAGCTGCTGTCCCGTCTCTGTATCGAATGCCAAAAGAGAGAAATCCAGGCTTTTCGTGCGATCCGAAGAACCCACCACCGCGATCTTCCCATCACAGGAGAGGATAGGACCAAAACTGATCCTTTCACTCTGATGAATCAACTTTGGCGCGCCGTTCTCCGCCTTTACATAGGCTTTGTACCCATCCTGCAGGGCAGCCATAAACCCCGTCAGGTTCCCCAGGCGGTTTTGACTGATCGAAAACGAACTGTACAAAGGTAGTTCCGGGGAAATATCCTCTGCTTCGCCGCCTCCTTCGGAGAACGGAACGCGGACGTAATGACCGATCTCATTTCCATCCTGGTCTTTCAGAAAGTAGATGTGGTTTCCATCTGAAGAAATGATACCCGAGAGCACACCTGCCGGCTGGCGGGTTACCTGCACCAGTTCACCTGTCGCGACCTCCCATGCATATAATTGATAGATACCATCCTTATTCGTGCAAACCAGACCCCGCTCCGGGTTCTGTTGGGCAGTCACTGCCCATATGATATCGGTGGCACGGAAACGCTTGCGCCAAACTGCCTCAGGGTTGAGATCCAACGCTTTCATGTTTCCTCCTAAACGTCTGCAATATCTGATGAGTTGCTTTCAATCGCTCTTGTGGTTTGAGAAGGGTAATTGTAATTAGTGTAGCATTTTCTGTAATTGATTACAACGGGGAATTTTGTGCTTCGTGCAATCCGTACTTGCCAAAAGGCACCTCTTCCTACTTGGGAAGGGGCTGGGGGATAGGTCAATTCAAATTCTAACCACCTCCACACCCTGACAGAGCGGAGTGTTTAGCACAGAAAGCAAATTTATGATTCGTCGTCAGGAAACGGCGATGCTGCGATACATTTCAGTCGCCAATCTTCATATTCTTCAATTAGCGACTCTGGACTACTTTCAACTATCGCTAAACACTTCAATGCCTCAGCAACAATAAGCAATTGAAATCCATTTAAGGTACTCAGATTTGTTTTGAGGACATCAACGCTTTGGTTTTGGATAGCCTTAATTTTATATGTCTGATAATCAAACAAATGTTTGGCAGATTCATAACTGAAACTAACGTGCGAAGCGTTTGTGCTTAGATGATCTCTTAAGCCTTTAAATTCGCCTTTAATCCCTTTTGCTATTTTCCCGGGATTTGGAAGTTTTCCATCAATTGCTTGGTCTACTCTTGATGGTTCGAGCCGGAAGTAGATGAGTAATTCATATGCTTCTAAAATCGGTCTAAGCAACGCACCCGCTTCTTGAGCTATTGCATCAAGCAACATACTATAACTGCCTAACAGCAGATTACGAGCCTTTGCTAAGGTGAGATTTACAACTCGTGCAAACCTACCATTAAGTTCATCATTTGAAGTTTTGCTTTGTTGATTTAGAAGAGCAATACATGTATCCAGTATTTCAAATCCCTTATCAATAAGAGTATTCTCCTCAACCAATTCCTTTGCGAGCCAGTCAAGGGATTTCTGTCGTGCTTGCCAAAGATTCATGCAGTCATATTACTGTTTTTTATTATGAAATGCAATCTCTTTTCAAAAGGCATCTATTTCTGTCTGGAATGGGATGCCGAGAAATCATTGCAATCTCTAATTACTAAAGCTTCGCGAACCGACTCCCCACCTTCGCGCTCGTCGCGGAGCCAAAATCCCTTTCCCCGATCAA
>DAINRK010000425.1:0-2621 GCA_036741855.1 Anaerolineales bacterium | reverse complement strand
TGATTAAATAAATGGGACGGCATCCCCCATCTACCGTCCAGTCTCCAATCTCTGGTCTCGATACGCCCTCAGGGAGCATTCGGGCTACTCGACCACCGACAATTACTATAGTTTCGCGAACCGGCTCATCACCTTCGCCGCGGTCGCGGGCTAAAATCCCTTTCCCTTGATCAATGCTGGTTAAAGACTATTTATCCTTAAATTGATTTGTTGTGAACCAGATTGGGATCTGAACACCAATAAAGAAAATCATTGCCCCAAGGAACGGTATCCATCCTTCACTCGGCGGAAAACCGTAACGCAAGATCGACGCAATAAATGCCACGATCAAGACAACGGCCACTCGAATTAGCTGAGGACTAAGCTGATTCATCAGACACCTCCAGTAATATTTATTCTGTGCGACGGGTTGGCGATACTTAATATTAAGTCTGCATATTCTTTCTATTCGCTACTCTCTTACAACTTCGCGAACCTGCTGACCACCTTCGCCGCGGTCGCGGGGCGATCCATCACGCCGCTCTGGTGAATGCCGATAGGTGTATCTATTTTAGTATAAGCATTTTCTAGGAACGCCTGACCCGTCAGAAAGCGCTGGCTGTCAATCGCACAGGAGGTGACAAAGCCGATGCATTCACCATTGGCATTGACCACAGGGTCACCGTTATGTGCCATGCGGACGCGCTGGTCGTCGAACCGGAAGCGAACCACCACACCTTTGCGTTCCTGCTCGCGTGCCACATACGCCTCCCGCCCAATGAACCACGGCTTATATGTTTTGACATACGAACCGAATCCACCTTCGGCTACCCCCAAATCTCTCCCGTTAAAGATGGTGGTCGAGTAGCCCGAAGCGCTAGCTGAGGGCGTATCGAGACCACTCTTTCCCGATCCTAATCCCATTTCATGACCATATAACGGCAAGCCTGCTTCCGTGCGCAATGAGTCGCGTGCGCCCAAACCAATCGGCTTGACTCCAAACGGCTCTCCCGCTTTCAACACCGCGTTCCAGAAGTCCACGGCGCGATCTGGGTGGACGAACAATTCAAACGCCATCTTCTCGCCTGTGTAACCCGTGCGCGAGACAATCAGATCAAATCCACCGATGTTCGCATCGCATAACTCCGTCCGCTTTAAGTGCATGATACGCTCTTTGGTATAACTATCCAGGCCCATCGCAAACAATGTATCGCGGCTCTTCGGTCCCTGCAACGCGATATCCACACGCATATCCTTGCCCGCCTTCGGGTCGCGCAAGTTACGGATCTCGGCGTTGTATCCATACGTCCGCGCCCAGGGTCGCGCGTTGTCAATGCAGACCTTTCCATCGCGCACGCTCTCCAGCCACGTCCGCACCTTGTCATCGTTCGAGGCATTTACCACCACGAGATAATTATCCCCGCCGCGCCTGTACACCAGCGTGTCGTCGATCACATCTGCATCGGGTGTGAGGAAATGTGTGTAAAGTGACTCGCCCGGCTCCAGACCACCGCAGTCATTGCCGCAGACTGAATCGAGGAACGACACAGCATCCGCGCCGCGCACATCATAGACACCCATATGACTGACATCAAACAGTCCCGCCGCCTGACGCGTAGCAAGATGCTCCTCATAAATGGACGTATACACGACCGGCATCTCCCAGCCTGCAAAGGGGACCATCCTGCCACCACTCGATTTATGAACATCATACAACTTTGTGCGCTTCAATTCGCCCTCAACATCCTTCCATTCAAACGATGGCAGCGCCTCTTTATGGACCTCGGAACTGATCCCGATAAAGTAAGGCTTATCTACACTGACAGCATTTCCCTGTACGGACGGGCGGCTACTCGTCCCTATCCGAACCTTTGGCTTTTTCACCTGCTCCACCGCAAACGGACCAGGCATCCGCTTCGCGCTGAAATCTTCTTCGCCATCCAGCTTGAACGAGGTATATCCATCTGATAGATCACGCAGCCAGGTCGCGACCAACGCCGCTTTATTGACAGGAACCAACAGTTGATAGGTTTGGTCATCCACATTGACCAGTGTACCTTTGACAACGCCTTTAGCTGTTGCAATCGTCGTCAGTTGACTCTGTCGCTTCTTCAATGCTGAGAGATCGGATGAGGCCGCATAATCCAAAACCTGCCTCACACGTGAACCACTCAATTCAAAGACAGCGTTATCTCTGGCTTTGACCTTATCATCGATGTAATAGAAATGCGGATAACCACTCTTCTTATACTTGAAGTCAATGCCCGCCTTTTCCGCTAAGTTTCTCACGCGCAACTTCGCATCATTCAACACATTGAAGTCGACTTTCGCGCGGCGCTGTTTGCCTTTATGAGGTGTATCTACTGCATGAGGAGCCGCGGCTAATAAAACATCCGCCATGATGTCGGTTAGTTCACGCGTGGTCTTCTCGTTGAAGCCGCGTTGTGTGATCCATGGCGTGCCTAATCGAATCCCTGATGGATCAAGTGAATTCTTATCGCCAGGAATCGTATTGCGATTGACAACAATTCCAACGATATCCAAAATACGCGCGGCCTGGTCACCTGTCAATGGAATACCTTCGGGCGACTTTACTGTCGTCACGTCTACATTCACCAGATGGCTGTCCGTGCCGCCAAACG
>DAINRK010000424.1:0-4365 GCA_036741855.1 Anaerolineales bacterium | reverse complement strand
ATCTTGGTAGATGCGATTCAGCCCACCAAGAGTCATACCTTTCGTTCGGGGCAGACTGGGGGGTGGAAAACGTATTTTCACAATGAACACAAAAAGCTATTCAAGGATGTGGCAGGAGATTTGCTTGTGAGGCTGGGGTATGAGAAAAGTAATGATTGGTGATGGCGGGAATCGAGAGTCGTGAATATAGGCGTTTTTATTATCAGGATAATATACGATTTTGCTATATCGCTGGTGGATCATTGGAGGAATCATTAAGGCATTTGGTTATTGCACATGAAATGAATTTCATTCCGGAACCGCTTTTTGAATCATTAGATCAAGACGGTGAAAAGCTGACACAATTAATCAACGGTTATATTGGTTATTTGAAACGCAGTAAACAGGGTCAAAATGAACCTGGTGCAAATTACACCGTTCGTGAGGATATTTCATTATATGAATTTGATTTACCAGAAACTCCAATAGACGATTCCCAATTCCCGACTCCCAAATAACGTTTCCCGTGCTCCGAGAATTTTCACTATCCCCTTTAGCACAGATTGGCGCGCAAACGTCTTACTTCAACTCAAATTCCACCTTCCCATACTTCGTGCCATTGACTTGAATTTCCAAAACGTGTTTGCCTGAATAATATTTGCGCGTACTGATTGGGCGGAATGCATGTCTCTTTGTGATTTGAAGGGTCTCTCCGGCTTTCAACGTCTTTTTGGTGAGTTTGAATACCTTTGGCGCGAGTTTTCCGTTCGCCTTGACGTGATGGATGATGTAATCGATCACCAGGTTCTGTGCCTGCTTTGACTTCGACTTGATTTCAAACGAAAAGTTGAGGTCTCCACCCATTTTTACGATGGGTCTGTTGAGTTGAATCTTTGAAACAGTAATTCCAATCTTCGAGTCAAATCCCAATACTGCAAGCACATCCTTGTTTCCCTGCTTGACCAATGTCCGCGCGGCATGACGGATTAACCATTGTGTACCTTCGTCATCCAGTTTTTTCCAGCGTTTCAAGGTTTTTACGACAAAATCCGGATGGTCTTTGGCAATGTCGTTAAGATTATTTGCCACGGAGCGGCGCACCATCAGTTCTGGATCGGTTTTCAGTTTTTCGAGCAATTGCAAAACAGGCCGCGGATCGTCGATAAATTGCTTCAACTGCATGGTCCAGGGAAGGCGCGGACGCGTCCCCTCGGAGACCAATCGTCTGACATGACAATTGTCATCCTCCGCCCACTCTGAAAGAATTGCCAGTGTTTGTTCTGGATATTTTTGCAGGAATGGACGGATCGCCCCTTCCGCAGTGAATCGTTTGGTCATTTTGTACAATGCCTGTATGGATAAGTCGTAATAATCGAGTCCATATTTCGCCACGAATTCATTCTGCGGCAGGACAATGAAGCCGTCATAGCCTGTCACTTCGCAGTTGGGCAGTTCAGGCGGCAGGGCTTTCAGGATGACCTGCAGCGCGAGGGGATAATCTTTGGGAAGGTGCTCCCAAAGGCTGTCACGGATCAAGATGTTTCTTTCGCTGAATGTAAGCGATTTCAACTTTGGTTGGATGGATTGGCGAAACGCCCTCGCATCAAATCCGCGCCAGACTCGCGCGAGATTTTCGGCAAGCCGATCTACAACATTTTCATTGAAGACATCGCGGACTTGAAAGTTTTGTTCCATAAGTTATGCCTGTATATTAATGCTGAAGGGTCAACATGTGGCAAAAAGCCGATTGATTCATAGCATGGTACCGTATAATGACGGAAGTATAACGGATTGAATATCAATAAGAGGATGCCCAATGCCCGTACATGGAACACACAATGCAGTACAAGATGATCGTAACGATAACATCCTGATTTATGTAAACGGAGAACTTTTTCCGCGTAATGAGGCAAAGATCTCTGTATTTGACAGTGGCTATCTTGTTGGTGATGGAATCTGGGAAGCACTGCGTCTGCATGATGATGTGCTGGTTTTTCTGGATGAACATCTCAATCGTTTGTGGCAAGCCGCCGCCACAGTGGGCATGGATTTAAAGATGACGCGCGAAGAGTTGACGGATAAACTCTGGCAAACCCTGCGCGCCAATGATATGCACAATGGTGTGCATGTCCGGTTTATGGTGACGCGCGGGACGAAAAAGACTCCATCGCAGGATCCACGTATGGTTTTGAGCGGACCTAATCTGGTCATCATCCCCGAATATAAACTGGCCAGCTCAGAGACTCGAAATCGCGGCGTGACTTTGTTCACCAGCACCATCCGTCGCGGCTCGCCGGATTATCTTGACCCGCGATTGAATTGTCATAGCAAGTTACATGAAGTAATGGCGCTGGTGCAAGCGATTGAGGCAGGCGCAGATGAGGCATTGATGCTGGATATTCACGGGTTTGTCGCCACATGTAATGCCACGAATTTTTTCATTGTAAAAAACGGCGAGGTGTGGACTTCAACAGGACAGTACTGCATGAATGGCATCACTCGAGGAAAGATCATCAAAGTCTCGAATGATAATGGCATTCCGTGCTATCAAAAGAATTTTTCGCTGTTCGATGTTTACGGCGCGGATGAAGCCTTTGTCACTGGGACGTTTGGCGGTCTGACTCCGGTCGTCAGAGTGGATGGGCGTGTCATTGGGGATGGAAAGCCTGGGGCGATGACGGAAAAACTATCAGCGCTATATGAAGCTGAAGTCCACCGAGCAGTTTTGGCGGCGAAGGACGCGAAGCAGTCGTGAATCAAAATATCACTCGTATCTGTTTGTGGAGTGGCCCGCGCAATGTATCCACTGCGTTGATGTATTCGTTCGCGCAGCGCGATGATACGAGTGTTTTCGATGAGCCGCTCTACGCGCACTATCTTTCCAAAACGCCCGCTCGCAAATATCATCCCGGCGCTGAGGAAGTAATTGCGACAATGGAAAATGACGGGCAGAAGGTTGTAGATGATTTGATTTTGGGTAATCACGATACGCCCGTCGTTTTTTTCAAACACATGACACATCATCTATTTGAGCTTGATTTGGGTTTCCTGGACCAGACAGTTAACATCCTGCTGACGCGAGATCCTTTTGAGATGCTTCCCAGTTATGCTGCATGGGTGGAAGCACCATCGCTAGGAGATGTTGGATACTCGCTGCATTTGGATTTACTGCACCACTTACAATCCCGCGGACAAAACCCGCCGGTGCTGGACTCCAAACAAATTTTATTGAACCCTCGAAAAGTGTTGAATGAACTCTGTGAGCGAATCGGCATTCCATTTCAAGAAGCCATGTTAAGCTGGAAAGCAGGCGCACGCCTAGAAGACGGTTCATGGGCAAAGTATTGGTACAAGTCTGTGCATGAATCGACAGGTTTTGGGGAATATGTCAAAAAGTCCGCGCCGTTTCCACCGCATCTCGAACCTTTGTTAGCGGAATGCATTCCGTATTACGAGCAACTTAATGCATTGGCAATCCCAGCCTAAATTTTTGATCAACATTTCCCGCAGAGACCGCTTCACTTCAGCATTTGAATCATAGGAAATCCACCTGAGAAACCAGTAAACAGGTATTGCCGCTTCCGTTCCAGAGAAGGATCACACCATTCATGGAGGACTGTATACTCCCTGCATGGCCACCGCACTGAGCAAGCCTGCTATATCTACGCCAACACGGATGCATATTTGGCTAAGCGCGTTAAGGTATCTGGCTGGCAAGGCATTGACCATCTTGGTCACAATTTTCGTGGGGGTCTTTATCACAATGTTGATCGTGAACTACCCGTCAGGCATCGGGACGGAACCAAACATATCACCATTCGAGGTACACCTGGAGCAGGAAATCGACCTGGTTGTTCGAAACACTCTCTATAGCGGAACCATTATTGTCCCAGGGCCCATTGATTATGAACAACAGTATGAGTTACTAACAAACCAGCTGCGCGCGGAAGTAGGGCTGGACCTCCCCTACTGGCCGCGTAACTTGCTCTGGACGCTCAAGGCGCTCACCTTCAACTGGGGCGAATTGGGTTCGACCTTTGTCCAGTCGTTGGGCATGGGAGGTGGTGTTGAGGCTGACGAATACGGAAATGCCGTATTACACTATTTCCCAAACACATTATTGCTGGTTGGTATATCTTATTTGCTTGTGTTCCTGCTGGGTATGCCTCTGGCACTCCACCTGGCCAGAAACTACGGGAGTCGTCTGGACCGGCTGGTCACCACACTATCACCGATCTCATCGGTACCAAGTTGGGTGTTTGCCATTCTCCTGATTGCCCTTTTTGCGGTCCAATTGCGCTGGCTGCCAGTAGGTGGGATGTTCGATATTTTCACCAAACCCAGAACTCCGGTTGAATATGTGTGGACGGTCGGCCGACATATGGT
>DAINRK010000423.1:1120-4371 GCA_036741855.1 Anaerolineales bacterium | reverse complement strand
CCAAAACGCGCAGCAATGATTGTGCCGCTTCCACATGGTCGGAACCAATATGCCAGAACCAATCCAATTTTCGAACCATCCGTAATGCGGATTCGGTTTGTTTTGTTTGGATCACCCAATCGAGCGCAGCACGCAGATTAGTACGCGTACTGCGCAGGCGAACCAGCCATTTAAGCTGATCATGCCCAAATAATTCAGGGTCTGCTTTTTGTGCGAGGTCAAGAAAATAAGCCAAGTGCCAATTGCGGATTTCGGTTTCATCGCTGAATTGTCTCAAACGCGCGCGGGCGAATTCTTGGATCGTCTCGAGCATTTCATAAACATCTTCGCTTGGCTCACTGGATACCCGACGTATCAGGCTTTTATCCACTAGTAATGTGAGCAGTTCAGGCACGGATTTCTCAATCACGATTCGCCCAAAGATCGCTTCAGCTTCAGCCAATGCAAAGTTACCTGAAAACACAGAGAGATGAACGAACAACTTTTGTTCTTCGGGGGAGAGCAAGTTGTAACTCCACTCGATGGCATTCTTCAAGGTTTTCTGACGCTCCGAAGGAGCACGCATTCCATCAGCAGTTAATATAAATTGAGTGCTCAAACGCTCCAACAATGCCTGAGGTGACATGACTCGCATCCGCGCGGCAATCAACTCGATCACCAACGGCAAACCATCCAGACGTGCGCATATGGCGGCAATCGTTGCGATATTTTCATGTGTCAGTTTGAAATCTGGTCGCACAGCGTGGGCACGTTCGACGAATAGCATCAATGCAGGAAAATCCGAGGCGTTATCAAGGTCGATCACTTCGGATTCTGGGGGTATGTCGAAGGCAGGAACGGGATACAACCATTCGCCGGAAATGCGAAACGACTCCCGGCTGGTAGCAAGTATTTTTAATCGAGGGCAGGCTGAAAGTAAAGTGGAGGCGAGCGAAGCAATCCCTTCGATCAGATGCTCACAATTGTCCAATATGATCAACATCTGTTTCTCCCCAATACTTCCTTTGAGTTGATCTTCAGGCGAAGTTTTACCGCTTTCCATATAACCCAGTGACCGAATGATAACTGAGGGGATTGAATTGGGATCAACTAGTGAAGCTAATGCGACGAAGAAAACTCCATCTGAAAAATCAGGTAGTACTGCACGTGCAGTTTCGATGCTCAAGCGTGTTTTGCCGATGCCCGGTGGACCCATTAAGGTGACAAGACGGATATCGGCCTTCAACAAATATTCGCGAACCAGGGCGATTTCCTGCTGCCGAGCAATCAGCGCAGTAGTGGTCGCAGGGATGTTGGAAGGGTGGGGTCTTACAGTGGGGTGCCAGGGTGCGTCCTCTCCGTTTTCAATGGGGGCGAATTTTGAGTCGCCGCGTGCAAAATGGAGAAAATCTTTTCGTTCACCCTGAGGAATGTTGAAGAATTCTGCCAGTCGCTCAACCGCCTGTGCAGAAGGATGACGTTCTTCGTCTTCAATCTTACGAATGGTTGCCGCTGAATAGCCTACTCGTTTCGCCAAGTCCTCGCGGGTGAGATCGAGCGCTTTTCGTTTGAGCCTGAGCCAGATACCAAATGAGTTCTGTTCCATTCAACTTTATCTTACCAAGATTGTCACACTTTTTGTCACAATTTGTGTGACCAAAGGGGAAGAGCCATTTGCTACAGTGTGAGCACAGAGACCAATCCGGGTTTCTGAAAATATTATAACTGGTCAAACCAGTGCTGGAGGAACCATGAAAAAAATTCTCACTATCATCGCTATTGCCCTGGCGCTCGTTGCCACGCTGGCAGGCGTGGCATACGCCGCCACCGGCACCACGGACCCAGCGGTACTTCGCGACCTGGCAAAAGTGCGGCAGGTGACTGCGAAATATCAGGATGTGAACGCCGCGCTGGCAGATGGGTTTGTTCCCACCCCACACTGCATTGCCGAGCCGGGGCTGGGTGGCATGGGGATTCACTATATCAATCCACCTCGCCTGATGGACCCGGCCATCAATATCCTCGAGCCGGAAATCTTGCTCTACGTTGAAAGCGGAGATGGACTGAAACTGCTTGGTGTCGAATACTTCTATGGTATTGGCGCGCCAAATACGCCTGTTCCTAATCCCGCGCCATCCGCGCCTGTGATTTTTGGCAGACTGCTCGATGGTCCCATGCCTGCGCATGAACCGGGTCAGCCTCCCCACTACGACCTGCATGCCTGGATATGGATGGCAAACCCCAGCGGCATCTTTGCACCGTTCAATCCGAATGTAAGCTGCGATTGATTCAAAACAATACAAATGGTAAACGACTGCGATAGATAGGAATATTTATGAAAACCACCCTGGCTTCCACCATCGTTCAACCCGGTACCGGCAAGAACCTGCACGCCTTTGGAAACATCCTGACGGTGATGCTTGGCAGAGATCAAACTGGCAACCAGCTCTCCGTGATGACCGAAGTGACCCATCCAGGAGGCGGACCGCCCATGCATGTTCATCATCGAGAAGACGAAATATTCCTGGTGATCGAGGGCCGCATCAGTTACTGTGTGAACGGGGAATGGACGGAAGTGGAACCGGGTGGCGTGGTGTACCTGCCGCGTGGAATATCACATAGCTTCCGCAACGTCGGCGAGACGCCAAGCCGTCACTGGATCATTACCACCCCATCGGGTTTTGAAGTCTTCTTCTCGCGGTGTGCCGATGAGTTCGCGAAAGCCGGTCCGCCAGACATGGGGCGGATCGCTGAAATCTTCAACGAACATGGCATTACTCTGCTTGAAGGTGAACGAAATTGAGTTCCGTTTCACCCGTGGACCGTAGGGAAAACTTTGCAAAGAATCGCGACCAAAGTTGACAAGTAAACATGGATTTTGGGATAGTGCTCGAACAAGTCCGACCACTATCCCAAAATCACCCTTGTGTCAATTCTACCGCGTGTGCCGTCTGAGTACTTAGTGAACGCGATGTTCGCGAAGGCTTGGGCGGTGGCAGTGGTCATAAGGTGATGACTACATTTCCCTTTTTGTGTCCTTTATCCACGTATCTGTGAGCCTCGACGATTTGTTCCATTGGGTAACACCGGTCAATGACCGGTGTTAGCTGGCCGGACTCAACGAGTTCTTTGAGCAGGATCAGGTCTTCAGCACTTTCGGGTGGATTTTCCCCAAGCATCAGTTTTTTGTCTGTGGTCATTTTGGTCCATAACATTTGCAAGCCAGGCAGCGGTGAAGTGACATTTAAATAGATTCCATCCTTCTTTAGCGC
>DAINRK010000423.1:0-1110 GCA_036741855.1 Anaerolineales bacterium | reverse complement strand
TCTTCTGCCGTGTAATCAATGACCTGATCGGCTCCCAGAGATTTCACCAACTCTGCATTCGTGGTACTACATACCCCGGTCACTTCTGCTCCGAAATATTTGGCGAGTTGTACAGCATACGTACCTACACTGCCTGAGGCTCCATAGACGAGGACTTTCTGCCCAGTCTGGACGTTTGCCTTTCGAAGATAGTGTAATGCGGTACGCGCCCCTATCGGCAGGGCAGCGGCTTCTTCATACGTTAGATTGGATGGTTTGATGGCTATGGCCGCATCTTCAGGCAGACACTTATACTCGGCATAGGCACCATAACTAATTAAGGTGGCTGCAAAAACCTGGTCACCCTTCTTGAACCGCTTTACATCTTTACCTATGGATTCAATTTCCCCGGCTAACTCCACCCCCAGGATCCGTTTTTTCGGTTTTCTCAAGCCAAGGGTGATTCGAGCGGGAAGCCAAAATGCCAGAGGGACCGTGAAACTTCGGCTTCTAAAGTCTGCTACGGTTACCGTTGTCGCCTGTACTTTGATAAGTATTTCATTATCCTTCGGCGTGGGTTTGTTCACCTCCTGGACTTCAAGAACATCCGGTGAACCATATTTTTCATAAACAACTGCCTTCATTTGAGAATCCTTTCTTTAAGAGGTTTCGTTGAAATTGATTATTTACTAACCACATGACAGTTTTAGATTTCAGCGAGTTCTGGTGGTCGAGTAGCCCTGAATGTTCGTAGAGGGTCGTATCGAGACCACAAATTTGCGGGAAGTCATTGTTTCACAGGTTACTTTTGGTCTCGATACGCCTTCGGCACTCGACCAACGGATCGCTTTTAAAACATACTGTCAGGTAACTAGATTATTTATAGTTCTACTTGAACATGACGCAAGTGTCGGGACGTTTTTTCTGATAGGTTCGTTTAAGCCTGGCTTACGGCGACCTTGGCCGATCCGAAATTGACGGGGGATGAATTGAATCCCCTGGCGATCAGCCATACGGCCAGAACCATTTCCTGCACGGCCATTGGAAGAATCAGAACCATCGAGATGGCCCCCATCTGACCGGGGAGGGTGAACAGACCTAAAACGCCGGAAACGAAATAGGGTATCGCTG
>DAINRK010000422.1:0-4374 GCA_036741855.1 Anaerolineales bacterium | reverse complement strand
GCAACCATCTTATCCAAAGACCACCAGTCTGTGACGATCTTGATCAACGGCGGAGAGGTTTCACGGAAGGATATTGAATTGAGTTTGGAGAACGGCCGTCCGGTCATCGCCCTGGGTGGCACAGGACGCCTGGCAAACGAGTTAGCGATGGAACCCGACCGGAACCCATTGATTAGCGTGGTGCCTGCAAACGCTCAACAACGGATCGTTGAAGCTATTCAAGCAGCGCTATCGTTTCCTGAAAGAAGCGGGAGTAGCCTTCCAGGCTATGCATCGAATAAGAAGTTGACAAGATGGCAGATCGGCAGATTGCATCGGAAAGTTCGGCGGTATTCTTCGCAATAGCTTTTGCCAAGCATCGACTTCTACCATAAGCACGGATTTGTAGAAAGATTAAGTGGAAATCCCATGAATAGTATTCAGTTATTAAAGATTGTGGAGCAGTACAGCCGGAAGAGTGAGGTGGGATATGGTGACATTACGGTCACACGAGTACCTGATCATAAAACGGTGTTCGTGGAACAAATTGATGATGTTGGACGGTCGATCATGATGGACAAATACCAGGTGGATGGAGCAACATACTGGGCAGGATACAGCTCACGCAGCGAGACAGTTTACATCAGTCTGGCTGCTTAGGCTACAGTAACGAATCATGTTGACCGCTGATTTCAAGGTTCACAGCGACGAATAAAGGAGAGAAGATGGAAAACCAAATCAGATGCCCTGCATGCAAGAGAACGATAATGAATAACCCAGTCGTTGACTCTGCGGCAAATGGAGGAGATCATACGATGGGGTCGGAGTACGTCATTTGCGAGTGTGGTGAAAGGATCTCATTTTGGGCCATTACAGCCCAGCTAAGAGACCAGAAAAAGCCTGTCGAAAGAGTCCTGAATTGGATGCGCAGCTTCTCCAAGAGTTGATGGCAGGAGCAGGTACAGTCAGTGGTGAAGGACAAGAACGCCCTCTCAACAGAGACGGCATGCGTCCCTCGGCTGATCAAATAAACCACAAAAAGCTAGACAATGTGGTCATGCGGAATACCAATTTCCGCCGTGTAGCCGTATTGCATCTCGAATGACGGGCAGGTGTGTCGATGTGACCGCCTTGATTTATCGATAAAGGGTATGTTGTCTACGGAAACCTGCCTGAATATGATGAACACAGAAATCAGACGGCGAAAGAAAATGTATCAAATTAGATTTCTGATCTGACAAATAAAATAACAAAATATGGAGTTGATAGAATGGTAACAAATACAACCAATGGAAAAATCAAAAAAACATCTAGAGGGATGCGCAAGCATGTGAGGCGAATGAAACAAGAGTCTCGTATAGCAGGCATTCCTATCAGTCAATGGAAAAAAAAGGTGCGCAGCACACCACAAAAATCCAAAAAAGAGGCTTAACGATTTAGATAGTAGCAAAACTGATCTGCTTAACGCTTGTTGAAAGCTGCCATAGAGGGGAAGCATCCTAAAAGAGGATTGGTTTGTGCCTATTATCGCCCGCTGGATCAGCGTATCATCAAATTATCGTTAACTGGTTGCGCACTTTTTACTACGCTAAGCTACACACGGCAAACCGCACTCGGTCCACCCTATCATGCTCCGGCTCACGAGTTGGAGCATAACAACAACGGAGATTAAGATGACACTCGCTCTAAAACCTATAAACGGTACAGAATATTATACAGATGATGAAGTTTATTATACATTTCATCAAGTTAAAGTTGCTACAGATACTTTGTGGAGTTTCGCCTGCACGGATTTAGGCATAACCAAGAAAACCGGTTTTACCTCGCCAGAACTCAAGAATATAACTGATCTGGCAGGCATAGGTACACTTCATCCAACCAGGTTTCTTCTTTTAAAAAATGGCAACGCTATTCCCGTTCCATATCTTAACGGCAGCTCTGATTTACACCCAAATGACATAATTTTGCGGTCCGCTGTCGATCCTGCTGTTTCTAAGCCTATTATTCCCCCTGTTACAACCGTCGTTTCCTCCTCTGCTTCAACGAAGAGCGTTGCGGATCGACTTAAAGAAATTGAGGATTTGCACACTATGAAGCTCCTGACTGATCCGGAATTCCAAGATAAACGCGCCAAAATCATAGCTGAGCTATGAACCGGATTTGGGTCTCCAAAGTTTTCTCCATCTAATGATCAGTTTTTGAATTGCTAGGCAAATCGTGCAGGTGCAAGTGTTGCTGTGGAGAAGGGAGTCTGCTTGGTAAATCTGTAAGTTCCAGAGGGTTTGTCCGCTTTGTGAGAGGTGCTGGCGAAGTATATGAGTTGTGTTGAATCGAAGGTGGGGGAGCAACCAAACACAAGCATGTGTGCTATGATGAAACAAGATAAGTCAATTAGATATTGTAGCTGATACAGTTTACCCTTGCGGGCCGTCTGCGTCATTTGCAGATGGCCCTTTTATTTTCGATAAAGGGCGGCTCTGCCCAAACTGTTCGTCCAGCCGCAATGGGGGTCAACACATTCCGACTTATGCCATCCTTCCGTGCGCCTCCAGGAGACGCACACCAATTACATCAGGAGAATAACCCATGTCATCAGAAACCAACAAAACCGTCTCGCGCCGTTTCTTCGAAGAAGTTTTCAGCAAGGGGAATCTCGCCGTGGCAGATGAGATTATCGTCAAAGACCAGGTCAATAGTGGTCCTGCCAATCCTCCCGGGCTTCAACCCGGACTTGAAGGCACCAAACAACTCGTCACGATGTACCGCAACGCCTTCCCGGATGTTCATTTCACGATTGATGAACAGCTCGCTGAAGGGGATAAGGTCATGACGCGCTGGACAGCACACGGCACACATCAAGGTGAACTGGCTGGCATCCCCGCCACCGGTAAGTCGTCCACTGTCACCGGCATAGTCGTAGACCGACTTGTGAATGGAAAGATTGCCGAGAGTTGGGGCATCTTTGACGAATTCGGCATGATGCAACAACTGGGCGTCATACCCACGCCGGAGCTCGCAGTCAAGTAATCAGATTTTTAGCCTGCCTCGGATTCTATGCCGCTCCAACAAGAAGGCTGCGAACAATTACATCCCTCTCTTTTTAGGAGAGGGATGTCTGTTTTCCAAAACGAGGCCGTTCCAGCCTACACGCACCAGCAGATGTTTGACCTTTACTTCAACATTCTCTGCGGAAGCGAAAAATCCCTTATTCGGTTGGGTTAATGTTGACGGCTATTCCATCCCCTTGCTTACCCCCTTTGGTCGGCGTTACGCCACCACCAAAAGGTCGCGGCGAAGCCGATTAATTCAGTGTTAACCCCTTCTTTGAAATTTCTTCTAGTAACAGAATCTTATTACTTTCTTCTCTAACTGAATTTGGGAAGTTGGGGCCGTTAAGGAATGATCATGCCATATCAAAATCTAAATACTGAAGGCCTATTCGTACTTGCCACTTGTTCTATAGTTATATTTCTATTTGTTATCATGCTCATTTCAGCTGTGGCTTCGATGCTTGCTGAGTACCGAATAGAAATCGAATCCAGACTAGATAAGCCGAGCTCAAATTAAGTTTGGTTGTTGCGAGACTTACAAAATTCCTTCCTAAGAGAAAGACCAAGGATCGAACATAACTCAAGCATCTTCCATGTTGTCATATATTCTTTTATTTCATCCTCGTTGTAGGATTCGCTCTCTGGTTCCAGATCTCCTCCAGAGTTGGTGAGTACTTATCGAAGCATTGATGAATCACAAGCCGCCCAAAAAAGTATAGCATAAATTCAAATAGGCTCGTACCTTTGATTACAACGAGCTAGCTTTGGCGAAATGTTGGTGGAAGTATTTGCCTGTCTTCGAGAAGATCTTTGAGCATTCCCAGATTTTCCTGTAGCTGTTCTTTCATCCCTTTTTCCAGAATGCCCTCCTCCACTTGCACGAAATCAATCACATTGGCTTGTACTGATATACCGATCTTTGTACCGCAGTCGGCTTGCTCGAATGTGTAAGTGGTCTGTAAATCCAACGGGCCGGAGAGGGACTTGAATCCGTATTTCTTATTCCGCTCGAATTCGATCACCTCAAAGGTACTGAGGTTCCTACGCCCCATCAAATGGCCAATACTGCGAAAAAAAGTGCGTGCATCAGGGATGCTCTGGGGAATCCTGGCTGATGCCAATGTACCATACTGCCATTGGAAATCATTTTCTGGCGCGGTAACAAAGTTAAAGACCTGATTAGGGGATCGACAGATCTCGGTATTCAGTCTGAAATCAATCATATATTTTCCTTTCAAAAAAGAAGAAACCCCGCCTCACGGCGGGGCTGTTCAGTTTACTTAGCTCAATTTCTCGTCTCAAACCCGCGTTGTTCTCTCGGTTTAGCCAGGTTTACCTTCAGTTC
>DAINRK010000421.1:0-4375 GCA_036741855.1 Anaerolineales bacterium | reverse complement strand
AAGCTTGTACGCGGATTCGGGATAGCCTCGAGCCTGACAATAGATTGAGGTCCACGAGGCAAGCTGATCGTGAGTCCGAACCGCCGTCCAGCGAAAATCCGCGGGTAGCGCGAAATCCCGCTGCATATCATCCAAACCGACTGCCATATAGGGTATGGACTCGAGAAGTTCTGCCCCACGAGCGATGAGCAATTGAGATAGATTTTCAGGCTGCGAAGACGGGATAATGTGCCATGTAAACCAGTCGCGGCGACTGCGAAAAAATTCCTTTATCGTTTCGATCTTTTGTTCTGCGTTTCCATTGAGGCGGGCGTTGAAAACAGAATTGAAATAGATCACCGGCGCATCTGCAGAAATCCAGAAGACATCCTGATCTTCGTGAATCTCGAAGCGAGGCAGTGAAGCGATGAACTTAATGTAGTTAACCGAGTTTTGTTCTACAATGGCGTGCAGTGGCATAACTTGTTGGCGGGATGTGTTCATGGAAATTCCTTTTATGATCAGGGACGATAAAAATTCATGAGCGCAGCCTCATGCTCTGGGTCGGATTTCTCCTGCGCGCCTGCCGATGCTCTTGCCCACAGCAGAAAGGCAATGTGGGCAGCCACAAAAAGGACGATAAGAACTGTGTTGGATAACATGTTGATCTCCTCGGGGAGTCTTTTGAGTCAATCTATCCTGCGACTGATTGAGCGACAAAAATCGAGAAAAGCACAATGACCGTGATCACAAATACTACAACTAGAAATCGATTGAAAGTACGATCTTCGTTTGTCATTTTGGGCTCCTTTTGTAGGGATCAGGTCGATCCCAATCTATGTCCCCAGTCTAAATACCCCCCGTTTTCCATCGTAGTCTCCAGCGTAGATGGAGCGTAGTTTCTTAAATGTTTTTCGGATCCTGGCAAAAATAAATCCCGCCGCTGGGGCCAGCGGCGGGATGCACAGAATACTCACAACAGTTAGGACTGGCCTAAAGCAAAAGCGATGGCGTGTTCGGTGGGCATGGACTTGCCCTTTATCCAGAATTTTTCCAACATTTTTTCGTCCAATTGGTCGCGCAAGGCGGCAGTAACATGATCAAATTCAACGACATCCATAGCCATCATGGGCGCCTTTATCGCCTCCAGCCTGCCATCCACAACCCCACACAATTGAGCGGCACGTGTTAATTTTCCCTGCACGAACGCGAGTTTTGCCATTGCAACCAGAGAACCCGCCGTACCTGGCGCATGGCCTATATCATGGTTCATCTTGAGACCTTCCTTAAATAAGATCTCTGCCCACTCATAGTTGCCCTGTTTCAACATCAATAGACCCAGCCTGCGATCAGCAAAAGACAATAGGTCGCGGTTGTTCGTCTCGCGTAACAATGCGATGCTTTCCTCATAGAGCTTTTGCGCGCGGACTTCGTCCCCAAGCCCTAAATAATCCTCCCCCATCCATGCGAGCGTCATACCAGTAACGGCTTTGCCTGAAATCCCCAACTCCCTTGTAAGTGCAAGGCTCTCCTCCAGCAGGGAAAGGCTTGAGTTATACTCTTGCAGCAGGCAGGTTACGAGCGCCAGGTGAGTCAACGCCCAGCCGAGGGTAAGCGGATCATTATGTTTTCGCGCGATAGCCAGCGCCTGCTCCAGATAAGGTCGTGCTTCTTTGATTTTTCCGTCAGTCCCGTGAAAGAAGCCCAGTGTATATAGCGCCCTGGCCCGCTCAATGGTTGGTGCCGCTCCAGTCTCGTGAGAAAGCATGTTTTCTAATCTCTCTATGAAATCATGCAAATAACTTCGCCGCCAGTACCATGTTAATACCCCCACCAACTGAAAGCCATTGCGAATCCGCACCTCATTTTCGGCTCCCGCATCGTCGACAACTGACCAATCCAACGCAGCGCGCAGGTTATCGATCTCCGCATCCATCTTGGCGAACCATTCCGCCTGTTCTGAGGCGTATAAGTGCGGCTCGATTTCCTCCGCCAGCGTCTTGAAATAGTCCAGATGCCTGTCACGCAGCATTGTCTCCTCGCCAGTACTCTTCATTTTTTCAAGCGCATACTCACGAATGGTTTCAAGAAGGCGGTAGCGGGTCTGCCCGCTTGCAACGGCGGTATCCACGACCACAAGCGATTTATCCACCAGCCGCCCCAGTAATTCGAGAACGTCACTGCGCTGTACATCATTGTGGCTGCAAGTCGACTCGGCAGCCTCCAGCGTAAAACCTCCCGCGAATACTGCCAGTCTGCGGAACAAGATCTTTTCAGGCACAGTGAGCAGCTCATGACTCCAATCAATCGCCGCGCGCAGGGTTTGCTGCCGCGGCAATGCCGAACGATTCCCTGAGGTCAATAATGAAAATCGGTTATCCAGACGTTTGGCAATTTCATCTGCGTTCATCAGCTTGATACGCGCCGCCGCCAGTTCAATCGCGAGTGGCATCCCGCTCAATCGGCGACAAATTTGAGTCACGGCATCCGCATTTTGATCCGTCAGGGTGAACTGAGGCTGCATCACCGTTGCTCGTTCGACAAACAATCGAACGCTTTCCGATTTGCTCAAGGATTTTGCGGTTGAAGAATCATCAATATCTGGTAGGGATAGTGATGGGACGGGCCAAACAGTTTCTCCCAAAATATCCAGTGCTTCACGACTGGTCGCGAGAATCTTTAGGTGCCTGGTGCCACCCAACAAACGGTCCGCGAGTTGGGCACACGCAAGGATCAAATGTTCGCAGTTATCCAATACCACTAAAACCTGCTTCGTTTGAAACTCCCCCACCAGCGTTTCGGTCAATGGTTGGTTGGGTACCTCTCGTACATCAAAGACTTTGGCAACTGCTTGAGGAACCAGAGAAGGGTCGCTCAACCCAACAAGATCGATCCACCATACACTATCTTTGAATTTGTTTAGTAGCTTGTGTGACGATTGAATGGCCAAACGAGTCTTACCAACTCCACCCGAACCTGCCAACGTAACGAGCCGATTCTTCCCCACCATCTTAACCACCTCTTCGACCTCCTTTTCACGACCGATAAAGCTAGTTATGGGTACAGGTAGATTCGTTTTTAATGGACGCTTTC
Source organism: Anaerolineales bacterium (assembly GCA_036741855.1). Classification (GTDB taxonomy): domain Bacteria; phylum Chloroflexota; class Anaerolineae; order Anaerolineales; family Villigracilaceae; genus Defluviilinea. The sequence goes on along the minus strand of DAINRK010000421.1, from coordinate 1,303 downwards.
GCTTATCTGCCACGGCGACAGTTGAACGGGTCTCCAGACGTTCTTTCCCTGATTTGAGCCTTTCATACAACTCGCGCGTCTGCTCTGAGGTCTCGATGCCAAACTCCTTCAATGACTTTGCACAGCGTTCATATGTCGCTGCGACCTTGGCCATATCTCCTTTTGCAGCGTGTGCGGACATTAATGCGCGATACGCTGGTTCAGGCTTTTGTCCCAGCTTGATCCAACGCTCGCCCCAATCGAAAATATCCAGCCAGCGATGCTCATTTTCCAGCAGCGACATTAATCGCGCCATGTGATGTTCGAAAGCAGCGGACAGATGCTCGCGCTCCAATACCACCCATTCATCATAAAAGCCCGGTAACAGCTCTCCATGATACAGTGAAAGGATGGTCCTCAATTCATCTGCAGACGCCTTCTCACTCACCTTTTCTAATTCCGCCGTATCGAGCCAATATCCTGCCGAAGCATTGAAAGCAATAGTCAAATCATCCGCAAATACGTATTCAGCTGAGGCTGATGAAGGAAGCGCTTTACGAATTTTCCAAAGGGCGCTACGCAGGTTACTTCTTGCCGTTTCTTCCAATGAGTCTGGCCATAAAAGTCCTGCAAGCTTTTCGCGGCGATGTGCGGTCCCCGCACTCAAAATCAGGTAGGCGAACAATGACTGTGCAGGACGCGAAGTGATGGAAATCGGCTTCCCATCGCGGCTGACTTCAAATTTGCCCAGTAATTTGATTACCAGTTTATTGTTCAAGCTTGATCTCGTTCAAGGCATATTCCACTGCCTGTTCCAACGTCATCGCGTGGCCCTCGGCCCATGCTTTTTCCAAAGTAGCCTCATCCAATTGTGCGCGCAGATTTGCTACATTCCGGTCATACTCCATTTCGTCAGTCTGGAGTAATCGAATGCCCAAAGCACGGAGGAACGACTCGACTGCACCAAATAGATATGCTGCAAGCTCAAATTTCCCACGCACAACAGCAATACCAGCAAATGCTGAGAGACATGCAATGACACCTCTCTCATCCTTTAAGCCATGGTTTAGTGACAAACTCTCTCCATACATAAGCGACGCTTTTGCGAACTCGCCTTGACGACAAACGACCTGCCCCAAGCGCCGAATTGTATATGCCAGGAAATTTTGGTCGCGAATTTCCCTTAATGCGCTGATACTTTCTTCGTAAAGCGCCTGAGCTTCATTTAGATCGTCCTGGTGAAAAGCAACATCTCCCAGGAAAATCAATGTGAAAATAATATCCACGTTGTGTCCAGATCCCAACCTTCGCCAAATATCCAGAC
>DAINRK010000420.1:0-4448 GCA_036741855.1 Anaerolineales bacterium | reverse complement strand
GCTGGTGAATGGCGGCGATCCCTTGTATCTGTGCTACTGGATGCGGCAGTCCGGAGTGGCGGACCTCTTGCCGTCGCTCGAGACGGTCTATGTGGGACTGAGCGCCGGGAGCTTGGTGATAACCCCGAAGATCGGGGAGGACTTCGTCCGCTGGACTCCACCCACCGGTGGCGATGAAACGCTCGGCATAGTTGGTTTTTCGATCTTTCCGCACCTGGATCACCCGGATCTGCCGGACAATTCCATGGCGGACGCAGAAAGATGGGCCGCCGGCATGTCGGTGCCGGCGTACGCGATCGACGATCAGACCGCCATCAAAGTGATCGATGGCGAGGTGGAAGTTGTCTCCGAAGGCCATTGGAAACGGTTTACGTCCTAATGCGGTGTGATAGGGCTGAACGTAAAGAAACATGTTCGAATGATCACGCGGTTGAAATAATTGCCGCCCAACAATGCGTGCAGCGGATTGGCGAGTACGCAAGTCATAAAAGGACAAGTTCTAAACCTGCCAACTGCTAACGCGAGCCGCTGGGCGGCTTTGCTCGAGAGTATGAATGCCCTTTCATTCACAAGCTCTATCCACAAAAAAGGAGCAGACAATGATTGACAAAAACATGCTCGACAATATCTCCGACCCTAGATTTCGACGTGTGTGCGAAGAAGTCATCCATGGCATGGAGCACTTCCTGGTGCCAGGCGTCGCTGTGGGCATCTTTTATGAAAATAAAGAACACATTGCTGGTTTTGGAGTAACAAGCATTGAACACCCCCTTCCTGTCACTGAGGACACGCTCTTTCAAATAGGGTCAAATACCAAAACCTATACCGCTACTGCTATTATGCGGTTAGTTGAGATGGGCAAACTAGAACTCGATGCCCCTCTCCGCACCTACTTGCCTAACCTACAACTCGCAGATGAAGTAGCCGCAGCACGGGTCACAATGCGTCATTTGTTGACCCATACTGGCGGCTGGGTCGGTGATTACTTCAATGACTTTGGCCCCGGCGAGGATGCTCTCGCGACAATGACGGCGAAATTATCTGATCTACCACAACTCACTCCGCTTGGTGAAGTTTTTTCTTACAACAATTCGGGCTTTTATTTGGCGGGTCGTGTGATCGAGGTTGTCACAGGTAAAAACTTCGAAGCGGCAATAAAGGAACTGATCTTCGAACCGCTTGGTCTAACAATGTCATTTTTCTTTGCAGAGGACGTCATTACCCACCGCTTTGCAGTGGGTCACGAGGTGTTTGATGAGCAGCCAAAGGTGGCTCGACCTTGGGCAATTCCTCGAGCCGAGGCCCCCATCGGGGGGATTGTCTGCAACATCAAAGACATCTTCCAATATGCGCGCTTCCATATGGGGGATGGAACAACTCCAAGTGGGGCACGCTTGCTTTCCTCTGAGTCGCTCAACTTAATGCAGACCCCCATGTTGTCTGCCACCGGGATATACATGATGGGCCTAAGTTGGTTTATTGAGACTGCAGATGATACTAAGTTCATCACACACGGCGGTAGCACGAAGGGCCAGAAAACAGATTTCACGATAGCACCTGCTAAGGGATTTGCCTATGCTACCTTCACAAACAGTGATCGAGGTGGTCAGCTCTGTCGGGATGTATTCAAAGTGACGGCCAAAGAGTATCTTGGGGTTTCATGGCTTGAGGCTGTGCCTTTAAACTTACCTGAGGAAAGATTGACTCCTTACGTGGGCCGATATGACTCGGCTAGGTCTGTATGTGACATCCATCTTCAAGACGGGGAATTGATTCTGCAATTAACTTACAAAGGCGGTTTTCCAACACCAGACTCACCACCACAGCCATCGCCCCCACCAGTACGAATAGCACTTTACGAGGAAGACCGAATGTTTGTCCTGGATGAGCCAATGAAGGGTACACGAGGTGAGTTCTTACGCGATTCAGATAACCACATTGCTTGGCTTCGTTTAGGCGATAGAGTTCATGCACGACAAGGATGAGTTATTTTGTACTCTTCCTAAAGAGTACCTGCCGCCCAACACAGCGTGCAGCGCGCACCCGACTGGTGAGACTCTGCGCTTTTTCGGGCAGTTTGCTTGGCTTGAAGTTGGTTCCGTCAAAGTAGCGTTGTCTCGTCCCACCAGCGGGTAAGGCGAGCCATTCGCGCTGGTGCGATAGCGTTGGCTTCAAGTTAATTGTTCGCGAGGTACTTTAGGGTAGTATAGGTACTTGAGAAAGGAAACTGATAATGAAACTGACCGCATTCGATGAAATCATGTTGGCGTTTAGAGTGACTCATGAGGAAATTCTTGAATTAGTGAGCAATCTGTCCGAAGATGAGATGACCTGGCAGCCACATCCTACTGCAAACTCCATCGCCTTTTACATCTGGCATATAGCTCGGTGGGCAGACTATCTCCCAGCCAGCTTACCTGACACCACTGCCCAGCTTCGCGAACTCTTGGGTTCTCGCCAACAAATATGGCATCAGGAACAACTCGCCACTCAGTGGAATCTGGATCCGCAACTGCTTGGAGAAGAAGAAACAGGCATGGACATGGATCCAGCTTCGGCAGCACGCTTGAAGCTGCCCAGCAAAGCCGTGCTGCTGGACTACGCGCGGCGGACTTTTGCAGTACACGAACAAATCTTGCCAATGGTGGACGAAGAACAATTTCAAGCCAAACGCCAACAAGAATGGGCTACCAATACACTCGGTCAATACATTCTAGACCACCTGCGTCACGAAAGTGATCATTTTGGAATGATCCGATACATACACGGCTTATATCAGTCAATGGCTTTTTCTAACTAGAGTACCTGAGGTACAGCTGATTTGCGAATGCGCCCAACACAGCGTGCAACCAATCTCCAGCAAAGTGCGCCGGAGCCATGGTGGCGGGAGTCTGCGCGTTTTCAAGCAGTTTGCGTGGCTTGGAGTTGGTTCCGGTAAAATGGCGTTATCTCGTCCCATCGACCAGTACCCCTGAAGGGGCATAACGCTCACCGTTGGGCAGTTCAAACATACAATCCTCCAGCGATGGATAAGCGGAGAAGAATTCCAGAAGAAAAGTAGTATCATTTAATGTAGTATCACCACCAAAAATTACGTCTCCCGAAAAGGAGTGAATATTTATGAATATCCGAAACGCAAAAAACTCGACAGGAATCATGGCAGGACTTGCCGGATTATTATTCGCGCTAGTGTATGTGGGGCTTGAGTTTTTGCACGAAATTCCAGAGGGGATCTCGATTTACGGAGACGCGAATACGATCACGGTCTGGCACTTTCCTCTCATATGGCTCCTCGCTGGGATCTTGTTCTACTGCGTGTTTTATGCCGTGGGGACTATACGCGGTGGCAAAGTGAAAGAACAAGCAATCACTTTCAGCTTCAGTGTTGCAGTGGCTGCCCTCCTTGCATTGTTCTGGTTATTACCTATGCTCGCCGGGCTGCTACAGTGCTTTAGTGAGAGCGGTTGTTAAGCACCTCCCTGTCATCCTGAGTAAGGAGGTAGCTGTAATAAAGTTGAAGTCAAAAATCTAAGTTCTATATTGTTTTGTCCAAATTGCAAGGCAACTTATGAAATTGAGTCTGATCAGCAGGATACATCTAGACAGGCAACGTCCCATCCACCGCAGCTAATGCGAGCCGTTAGGCAGCACATCAACTGGAAGGATTGAGTAAAGCAGCAGAAGGAGGCCCTCGTGCCCTACATAAAGCGCGATGGACTGAGTCTGTATTACGAGCAGGAAGGGAGGGCTAATCCACCCCTGGTATTCATACATGGCTGGTGTTGCGACCATACCTTCTTCCAGCCGCAGTTCGACCACTTTAAGATGAGCCACCTTGTAACGACCTTGGATTTGCGTGGGTGTGGCAGAAGTGACCAGCCTGAGCACGGCTACGATATACCGACCTTTGCCGACGATGTTGCCTGGCTCTGCGGAGAACTCAAGCTTTCGAAGCCCATCGTCGTTGGTCACAGTCTAGGCGGCATGATCGCGATCGAATTTGCCGCCAGGTATCCTTCCCTGCCCGCAGCAGTTGTCGCCGACGATCCGGGAGCGATTAATCCTCTGCCCGCGGCTCTCAAGATCTATGATGCGCTTGCAACGCAGCTCGAAGGTCCAGATGGAGACGCGGTCAGGCGAGACTATATCGAGGGTATGTTCTTGCCAACCGACGACCCCGACCGAAGACGCTGGATCGCCGAAACCATGTGCTCGGTGCCGCAGAGGATTGCGGCGGCGGTACTTCGCGGTGTCGTGGCTTGGAACGGTGTAGGAGCTCTCCTGCTCTGCAATGTGCCAATGTTGGTGTTACTCTCGGACTCTGGAGGAAGTAATGCGCCGGACCGCCTACTGGACCTCAAGCCGAGTATTCACTTTGGGATAACAGTCGGGACAGGGCACTTTCACCAACTTGAGGTGCCCGAGCAGGTGACACCAATGATAGAGAA
>DAINRK010000419.1:0-4475 GCA_036741855.1 Anaerolineales bacterium | reverse complement strand
GTATTGGAGGTTGTGGCGGCAGGCATAGGATGGAAAATCATGCAAGTCTTGTCTGCTCGGTGTTCCGCTCGACGCGAGATCTTTTGCCCAATTCGATATTTCGTATTGAATATAACCATTTGCTTCGAGTGTTTCGTCAACCCACTCGTACATTTCCGCCGCAACGTCCGGGTCCGGAAGAGGCATTAATCCTTTCGACGACCATCTTCCAAACGGCGTGCCATGTTCGAGAGTCAAGGCATAGGCGGAGATATGTTCGGGATGCAACTCCAGTATACGTTGGACCGTGATCTGCCAGGTATGCAGAGACTGTTCAGGTAATCCGTAAATCAAATCGAGATTGAGGTTGTTAAATCCTGCTTTGCGGGCGTTGGTAACTGCTTCAATTACGTCAAAAAAGTCGTGCGTACGTTCGAGCATATGCAATTCTTCGGTATTCGCAGACTGGACGCCGTAACTGATCCGGTTGATACCGAGCTTTCGCAACTGGAGCAGGTTTTCGTAAAAGACCGTCCCCGGGTTGGCTTCTATGGTGATTTCCGCATCATCAGTCAATGAAAAATGATAGCGAATGGATTTGAGAATTGCTTCGAATTGTTTGGGTGAGAGAAGGGAAGGGGTTCCACCACCGAAGAAGATGGTGTGGACCTCACCCCCGGCCGCTCTACTGAAAGAAGAGGGGAGTCTTGTGCCAACAAACTCGATTTCTTTGCACAATGCATCCACATAAGCTGGGATCATGGCTTCCTGTCCTGCGTAGGTGTTGAAGTCGCAGTAAGCGCAGCGGTGGGTGCAGAACGGAATGTGGAAGTAGAGGGAAAGAGGATGAATTGGTAGGGGCATTGATATATGTAAATGGTACTTAGAGATTGGAGACTGGAAATTGATTCCTCGACCGAGGGAGCCCGATAATCAGCGCTATGGGTCCGAGGATCAGAATCCACATGGCGGTCTGGAGGCCAAACTGGTCGGCGAGGAAGCCAATGGCAAGGGGAAAAAATTTCGCGATGGGCGTAGTTACTGCGCCAATTGCCATGATGCTCGCACTTTGACCGGGCAGGTTGGAGTATAACCTTCCTTGCAGAATCGGATACCAGCCAGTGTTGAAAAAATTGACGAAGACAATTGCCACCATTTTAGGGATCAAGCCGGGCACGAGCAGAAATATCGCAAACGCGAAGACCTCCAGTATGGCGGTGACCCGAAGATATTTTATGCTGTCGGGCTGGCGGTCTATGAATGGGATAAAGGCAAAGTCCATGATCATGCCAAGGATGAGCCAAATCGTCACTGCAATCCCGGCTTGCGTCTCACTCACACCTCCAACATCCACAAAGTAAAGCGCCATATAACTGAGGAAAACATCCATCATCAGGTCGGCAAATTCCAGAAGGAGGAGCCAGCGCCAGACCTCCCGTCGTTTGAGCGCGGCGAACGCGGCGCGGAACCCGTCGAAGACAAGGCGCAGAGCTGGAAAGGAAACAGAGGAAATCGAGTCGGGAGGTAAGTATCGTAGTGCGGCGAGCAGGCAGAGGGTTGAAAGGGAGGCGACAAAAGCATATGTCCCGCGCCATCCCAATCCAAAGTAGACGAATACTCCGAGAAGCAGTGGGCCTGTCAAAACTCCTAGCGATCCTGAAAATGTCCAGCGAGCCATGTTCTGCTCGTGACGATTTGTATCTGAATCCATCAAGTTGGCCTGGGAGAGGTTGACAAACGCGCCCGAAGATGGGTTGAAGAGAATAAAGGAGAAAAGAAGAAAGAGGAAAGAATAGCTGGCGCTGGTCATGAAGAGCGAAAGAGTAAATAGGAGTCCACCGACGATAATGAGCAGGCGCCGCTTCCACACATCACCGAGAATGCCGATGAACGGCTCGATAAATGCAGCAATGATTCCGGGCAAGCTTAACAGAAGACCGATCTGTGTATACTTGAGATGGAGATCATCGCGAATCAAGGGCCAGGCAATTTCGCCCACGCCAAAAACAAGTTCGTCAAGGAATTCGATGATGAGGTAAATCATGGAAGAGCTAAATTACCCAGCACTTGCGTTCTGGGCAAGTGTCCAGGATAAAAGATGAAACCGGAAGATATTATTTTGGAAATAGCATCACTCAAAAGGATTGACAATCTGACGGCACATCAGTATATGTAAGACATTATGAGTATCTGGTTTACTGAAGAACTACATCCCTATTATCGTAAGGGTATCCGCATCAAACGCGTTCTTGCGGATGAACAAACCCAATATCAACATCTGCAATTCGTCGAAACTGAATTCTTTGGCAACGCCATGATTCTCGACGGCATTATCCAAATGACCGAGCGAGACAATATGGGTTATCACGAAATGATCGTGCATATACCTATGCTTGCGGTAGGGCAACCAAAGCGTGTGCTGATCGTCGGTGGAGGGGATGGCGGCTCTTTACAGCAGGTTTTGAGATACCCATCTGCGGAAGAAGTGGTAATCTGCGAATTAGATCAGCGCGTGGTGGATCTTTCGCGCGAATACTTTGCCGCTTCATTCGGGGACCCGTGGGTTGATCCGCGCGCTCGGTTGCTCATTCGGGACGCGTTTGGCTATCTTGACGAAAACCCCGGTCAGTTTGATGTGATCATTTCTGATACGACTGATCCTATTGGAATGGCGGAGCGTCTGTTCTCGGATGAATTCTATCAATTGATCGTACGGGCCCTGGCGCCTGGTGGTGCTGCCGCGACTCAATGTGAGCAGCCTTTCTTTGATGCCGAGTTGATCAAGCAAATTTACGAATCTGCTAAAGCATTGACGAAGAACCCTGCATATTATTATGCCAATATCCCCACGTATCCAGGCGGTGGGATCGGCTTTATGTACGTCTCAGATACGCCCTGGACAAACGGGCTCCATACACCTTACCCACCGGGTGAGAATAAATACCTCAATTCTGAAATCCACAAGGCGGCATTTGCATTGCCGGAATTTTTTAGGAAAGAGTTGTATACATAGTAAAGAAAAAAGTTTCCAAGATTAGAACTTGGGGATTTTTTATGTAATTCGTACATCGCATTTACTTGACTCCAATGTAAGATTGCCGCGGGTGCTCCAATCTGGATTCTAAAGGAGTAAAGATGGAATCTATTAAAGGTCTGCATCATGTGACCGCGATTGCACGCGATCCGCAGCGGAACATTGATTTTTATCGTAATGTGCTGGGTCAAAGGCTGGTGAAGCGTACAGTGAACTTCGATGCGCCTGATACGTATCACTTTTATTTTGGAGATGAAACTGGCCTACCCGGAGGCATCCTCACATTTTTCGCCTGGCCCACCATGCGGCGCGGTGTGCGAGGCAACGCCGAGACCAATGCGGTGGCATATAACGTCCCGAATGGATCGCTTGGATTTTGGCAGGAACAGCTGAAGCAGAATGGCATCACACCTACGCCGATTGAAAAACGTTTTGGTGAGGGTGTCTTAACTTTCGATGACCCCGATGGTATGCGGGTGGAGTTGGTTGAATCGATTTCGGCCGCGCCTGTCCATTTTTGGGAGGCGGGCCCCATCCCCAACGCGTACGCACTGAAAGCCTTTCATAGTGTTACCCTGTGGCTGGATGAAGTGGAACCAACTGCTCAATTGCTCACTCAGCAGATGGGTTACATTACTGCGGGCAATGAAGGCGATCGCTATAGGTTCGTTGGCGATTCGAATGTTTCAGGGCACATTGTGGATATTGTCCATCGTCCTGGTAAAGTGCCGGCAGGTTTTGGCGCAGGTTCGATTCATCACATTGCATTTCGCACTCCCACCGATGAAGAACAACTGGAATATCAAAAGCTAATCCGTGAGGCTGGTTTTCGCGTGACGGAGGTCATGGACCGCAGCTATTTCCACTCCATTTATTTCCGCGAGTTGGGTGGTGTGCTGTTCGAGATAGCCACTGACACGCCAGGCTTTGCGATTGATGAACCTGTCACAACGCTGGGAGAAACGCTCAAACTGCCTGAATGGTATGAACCAAATCGGGTTGCCATCGAGCAGAGCCTTCCGCCTGTCAGCCTGAAGCCTTTTGAAAAAGTGACTTCATGAGCTGCCCCATGAAATACTCACCAAAGGCAATAAAGAAAAATCTCCGTGCACTAAATGTACGGAGATTTTTTATCACGGGTGTTGCAACCTCATTCTTGCAATCAAAGCTGGTGGAATTTCGCTAAACTTCCCTCCCCAGCCAAGCGACGCAGTTTGCGGGTGTTCAGGTGGAAAAGCGCGCTCTTCAAAGCCGTCTAGAACAAATCCAGTTTTGAACGCGATGTTCATATAATCCCGAAGTGGGCGATGAAAGTAAAGTTGTGGTTTGGGCTGATTCCGAAGCGCGAGCCTTCTGATTGGAATCGGTTAATATATCGGGTCACTTTCACTGCATAGCGTGTTTGAATTTTCCCCTCGTCCCATTCTTCAGCACGCAAAGTATTTGGCCGCCAAAATAGCTT
>DAINRK010000418.1:2980-4487 GCA_036741855.1 Anaerolineales bacterium | reverse complement strand
GGCTTCTCCCCCTTGGGGGAGACGGGAGAGGGGTTTGTTTGAGGCATAAATTAAATCGCCCAGTCCAGGGGCTTGGTGAAATGACCTCACCGCGATTGTGACAATTGATCGGCGTGTCGGTTTGTCCCTCTCCAAACGGAGAGGGCATTAAGTCAGGTTCTTTTCTTAGGTTGAAAATCTTCAAGCGCTACATTTTCTAATCGAGGTCTTCTCGTGTGACGCCCTCGCATTCCAGAACGAAATCAGCGCCATATGCCAAAGCCGGTGTTTGAAATCCTGGAGGAGCATTGTTAGCCAATACTTTTCTTACCGCCGCCAGAGCTGCCCGCGCAGTCCAAACAATCCCGGCTTCCGGACCATGTAACCTCGATACAGCCCTTCGACCCTGGTCGTCTTCCACCTCGCCCCACACGTGGGTAACAGTCTGGGCTCGCTCGTCCGCCGTCGGCCCTGGCTTCACCCCACGTTTCAACAAGTTGCGTATCACGGCTAGTTTGAATAAGGGAAGCAGATAATTGGGGATGGCTGCCAGCTGCCGCATGGCTTTTGGCACGACAGAATAGTCTTCAATGTTGGGGATGCCAGTGCTGTAATAAGCCGTAAAAACATCGCCCCATGGTATGCGGTCAACCTGTACAGGACCCTTGCCAAAATCAATCAGGCGTGTTTTTGTGGCTTGCTCGGGACGTTCTAATCGCCCATTGCGGCGCACGCGGTTGCCATAGGAAATTAACTCTATTCCAGTCCGCTGGGTCCCTGGTGGGAGACCCGCTGGACCTTCACCCTGAAAGGCGAGGGTCAGGCGTGTGGCTGACGGCAAACGCTGCTTGAGATGCAAGGCGAGGCAATCGGTCGGCACCACATCAAAGCCCACCCCCGGCAAAAGCATGATCCCCCGCGCCTTCGCTTCTGCATCACGAGCAGCAAGGGCCTCATAGACCGGTATTTCACCGGTCAGGTCCAGATAATGAGTCCCGGATCGCAAACAAGCCTCGACCATGGGTTTGAATGTGTGGACGAACGGACCAGCGCAGTGCAGCACTACCGCCACATCCTTGAATGCCTGTTCGATCTTTTGCGGATCGTGCAAATCGAAAACCCGGCTTTCAGCACCCAATTCAGTCGCAAGTTTTTCGAGTCTAACCGCATCTCGGCCCGCGAGAATAGGTCGAAGACCCTGCTCCATGGAAACGCGAGCAATGGCCTCACCTGTAAAGCCTGTAGCACCATACAACAAGAAAGTCGATGACATGCGAATATCTCCTCTGGCATTTGATAATTAATCCAGCCACTGACATGAACGAGGCGGGCTAGCGGCCCAACTATGAGTCATGCCGAACTGTTCTTTATAACTCTCTCATTTCGGATGCTATGCGGTTCAACTCTGTAAAGTCCCCTTGTAGGATTATGGACTACATCCAGAATTATACGCTCTCATCAGTTCAGTTTGCAAGAAAATGGGGCATGATGAACAAATCCAATCGTCCGGCCCAGGGGCTTGGTGAAA
>DAINRK010000418.1:0-2880 GCA_036741855.1 Anaerolineales bacterium | reverse complement strand
TTCGGTGGAAGGGAAGCACAGACGCATAACTTCGCGAAAAAAAAGAGGCTCCGAAGCCTCTTTGCGTGATCTGGTGGAATTGTTACTACTTTGAACGATCCAACTCATCCGACATTTGACGGAGTTTGATCCAGAAATCGCGTTCCGCATCTAATGTCTGGTCCTGCGTTATGCAAAGCGCAAACAGAATTCCAGCTACCACTAAACTACCTACGATGTACAACATAACAAACTCCTTACGCACTGGTTAGTATAGTCCTGCGCAGGCAAAACGTCAATCTGCGCTTTAGTCTAAAGCTTCAGATGCATAAGTAGAAGGATGCGTTATGAATACATTAATTGATCCATCCGCGCGGCTTGCTGAAATATCCGTGCGAGCTCAACCCTAGCCCCTCTCCCGGAGAAAGAGGGGGATTCTCGAAACCTAATCTTGCTTCTTAACAGAAAAATTAATTTCCAGTAGGTTGAATCGCACTGGTTTCTACCATCAACATGACAGTCTTGTGTGACGCTCGTGGGCGGTGCAAAACTCCCTTCGAGATCGTCACACCTTGATTGGGATTTAGTTCAATTGTCCGGTCTTCAAGGTCAATCAGCAATTGCCCTTCCAGGACAAAAAAGAATTCATCGTCATTATCGTGCTTGTGCCAATGATATTCACCATGCACTATTCCAATTCTTACAACACTATCATTCACCTGTGTCAGCGTTTGATTGAACCATTTATCCTTGCATTCATTTACGATAGTAGGAATATCAATCAGTTCAAGGTGTTTAAATTTAATATCCAGATTGGTTACGTAGGGATAGTTCTCGGTCATACTATTCTCCTTTGGCATGGGATCTTGCAAATAGTCATTCTAATTTCAGCGGCCGCAACACCTTCTTGGGCAACAATATGCTTATGCCGTTTTTCACAGATACCTTCTTACTCGCTTGCAATATTCCAAATATTCCCTGCCATAATGCTGCTTCAAATATTCCTCTTCCCGTACTACCTGGCGGTGGAAGAGCCATACGCCTGCAACGAGATAAACCAACAGTAGCCAATTGGGGAATATCAGGAACTGGCCCAAAAGGATCAAGGCAAAGGCCACATAAATGGGATTACGGCAAAAGGCAAAAACGCCATTCGTTATTAGCTTGTCGGGATTTTCCGTATCAATGCCAACACGAAAACTCTGCCCAAAAGAAACCAGACTCCACAATAATAGCAATAGCCCTGTCACGCAAAAGAAGACTCCGACCCAGGAGAGTATCTCGGAATGGAAGAATTCCTGCTTACTTACGGAAGGAAGATGGAATGCATTGGCAAACACAAGATAGAAATAGAACAGGGCAAAAGGCGGAATCAGGAAATCTGTCTTGTCTATTTTGCCGAAATGCATGGTTGCGATCCGCCTTCTTCTCAGCAGCAAGACGCGAGTCAGCACCATTCCAAGCATGAGAACAATTGTCAATACAGCGAAATATCCTGGCATAAAAACTCTCCGCTTAGAATTATACGCTCGCTCAAGATTATATGTTTTCTTTCAGCTTAATAGTGTTCCACCACTCTTGATCCGTTCTACTTTATGAACTCGTTGAAGTCTCCTCACGAGGCCCGCGCAGCGTGAAATCAAGAATATCAAAAATTAATTTTTCCCCAGAGTTATAGCCTTCTATTGCAACTCCTACTACACCCTTACCGTAATGGTCATCATCGATTTCGCTGACGATCTGTCCATTGATCAGAAAAATAAAGTGCGTGTCGCGCGCAATGACTTCCAGTTCGTTAACTCCGTTCGGTTTGATTGCATCGGTTCGTGTCCAGTTCACAATTTTTTGCCATTGCCCATCCAGTGTCACCGAAACTGCAAAAAACTGGCTGTCGGTCATGTGAAAGTAATAATAGTTATGTTTATCCTGGACCCGAAAAATCACACCCCAACTGCTGCCTGCTCTGCTCCCAAGAATATGCTTGGCATTAGCAATGAGGTGAAAATCAGTGATGCGATAGGCCCCCAACCAGGATGTTGAAATACTGGAGGCTTTGCTTACTTCTGCCTCCCAACGATAACGCCCATCTGCAATCACCTGGTTTAGTGGAGAGAAATATTCGCTGGTCTTGCTTCCCACCAGCCAGTTATTATCATTCGACGAAAAATTGTCGAACAGAAGAGTGGTCCACTGTTCGGCATCTGCCTCCTCTCGTAATTCCTCTGGCACGATCACTGATGTACGACAATGTGGGCAGCTAATAATCGAGGCAATTCCCCTGGGCAGCAGGGGAGCACCACAAGATGGACAGTGGAATGAATAAGCAGACATAAGGTCCTCGATGGTTCGAAATGAAAAATGGTTGCCTGAACAAAAGGCTGATACGAGTGATCCAGAATTATATGCGTTTGTCGATTTAGTTTACATGAAATGGAGCAACAAATTTCCAAATGATCGACGTAGCGTTACTGGTGACAAGGCCTGTCGCTTTTGGAGCGGCCCGGTGTAGCAATTTATGGCAATTTTTTACGCCGCCGCAACAGCTTCAATTTCCAACTTCCACCTCGACTCCAACAACTGACAACAAATCACCGTTAAGGCGGGTTGATTGTTCCCCAGATATTTCATCCGTAATTTTACGTTGGGTTCGTCGTACTCCGGACTTGATAAATAGGTTCTCAAAGAAATGATGTTTTCATAGCTCATGCCTGCAGATTTAAGAAGAATGCCGATGTGTCCCCAAATGACTTCACACTGTTCTTCGAATGAATCAGGCAGAGTCTTTCCATCTGACAGATATCCATTTAAGCCGCTGATGAATAACAGGCGTGCATTGCTACTTACTTCGACCGCATGGCTGTAATTACGATATTGTGGAAATAATTCTTGTGGGTTGTGTTT
>DAINRK010000417.1:0-4503 GCA_036741855.1 Anaerolineales bacterium | reverse complement strand
TTGCTCAGTAGCACGCTTCGTCTGCGCTCCGCTCTGCTCAGCGCGAGGCGCTACTCTTAATGACGGGCGGAGAATCGTGAGCACAATCGCGATCGTCATTGCGAGACCGACGAAGAACTCCCAGTAGCCATTGAAAATGACAGGCGCGATCAGGCTGACGAATATCCCGCCGATTGCGCCGCCGATGGAAACCATCAAATAAAACGTCGTTAGATATTCTGCACTCGGGCGCAAGAGATATAACTCTCCATGACACATTATGCACGCGGTGAAGAGAAGAAAGCAATATGTGGATATCTGCCCGTACACATGTACTGCCGTGGCATTGAGCATGACGAATAATGTCAACGCGGCAGAGAGGATGAATAAAACAGCGTAGACTTTTCGGTTGTATGCGCGTCCGCCAGAAAACGTCATAATGAAAGATAAGAGATAAAGCGTGAGCGGTAATATCCATAGAAAAGGAATTACTGCGACTTCCTGTGATATTTGATTTGTGACAGATAAGAGGAACAAGGATGCGGTCGCACTGAGCGTGATCCACAGCGACATCAACGCGAAGGATGGAGGCTTTGTCCATTTAGTGGAATCAGTGACCGGCTTCGTCAGAGGTGTTGAGTGTCTGCTTTGAAGCGCAATTCGAATGGCCAACAATCCGAAGAGCGCAAAACCCATCGCCCACATCCATCCCTGCCCGCGGAGAGATAAGGTTGGTCCGATAAATACAGGATAGGTAAGCAAGCCCAGCAGTGACCCAACATTAGAAAGGGAATACAAACGCGCATACGATTGTTCAGGGAAGATTCTGCTGAACCACGCCTGCATGAGGGGACCGTTGGATGCAAGAATAAAAAACGGCAAACCAACAGAGACAATGAGCAATTTGAAAATATCAAAGATTGGGGTGCTGACTTCATTCGGCTTCCAACTTGGATCAGGAATAATAGGCGAAGTCCATCTAAATGAAAGAAAAGCCAAAAATATAATCGCGAAGCTGATGAATGAAATGTGAATGATGACCTGTTTTTTTTGTCCCACGCGAGCAATCAGCCAATAAGCGTAGGCATATCCGCCCGTGAGTAACATCTGAAAGAAAAGCATCACAGTCGACCAAACCGCCGGTGTGCCACCAAACCAAGGCAGAATGAACCGGCCGATCATAGGCTGAACTTGGAAGAGGAGGAATGCGGAGAGAAAAATGCTGGTTGCGAAGAGGAGCATGGAGAATATGTTGTTGACTCGATTCTACATCCAACAAAACAAAACTGGGTATACAGTCGTCTAAGACGTATACCCAGCCAGGTTTCAGCTCTCGATCTAAGTCGTTTTATGAACCTGGTATTCTCAACAAGAGCAACTGCCCACCTTCGCGCTTGAAGAGCATCGTGCCAGTCACTCCACCAGGGCCTGTGATTGTACGCGTCTCCGAATCAATGAATATCGTATGTGCCTGTACATCAACAAGCCATGAGCCAGGTCCAAAGACAGACGAAACGTCAAGAATGCCGCTTGCCTCCCAGGCACCCAGGCGTGCCGCAGGATCTCCACTTTGATCTACAGATGCGGCGACTGAAAGTGTCTGCGTGGCAAAGTCATACATCCAAATCCGTGCAGTCGGCGCACCGGCTGTTCCAGGATTAGATTGGTTGTGCCCGCCTGGATCCTCAGTAATCATCAAACTGTTGGTACTTGTGCCCACGTTGTCAACATTATGAGGCACACCAAAGTTGTTGTAGCCTCCTAAATCCGCATCAATCAAGATCGAGAAGCTGTCAACAACCGTTGGATCACTGGCATTGAACTCCATCTTGAAGATGCGACCGTTCGGATACGGGCCAAGAGTCCCAGCTGCTGCACGTCGCAATCTGCCTGTCACTGCATTATTGTCAACAGCGCGCGGTTCGCCTGTATCTGCAAAGTAGATGATCCCCGGGCTGTTCTTATCGTAATCGATATCTTCGACACGAATAAACTGAAAGACGTTGTTGGCATTGGACCAGTTTTCCAGTGCCGTCTGATCACTTATTGCAATATCACGAGGAACCGGAATGAATTGACCCTGCAAGACATCACCCAGCGCTATATCACCGTAGTCGTTGGCCCCATTGAACGCATCGGCGGGATTCACCGGCACGGTGTTCTTTGCCGTCACACGAAATGCATATAGGTTGCCCTTGTCCGCCAATACATCACCGCCAGAATTCGCTGTGTACATATAAAGTTGTGAGGCTGGGGCGGAAAACGTATCATCACCAGTTACTGTAACGATCTTGTTCCAGCCACCGGGTACTACCACTGTGTTCTCATGATTCATCCGCCCCAGGCCAGGGATTTCAAAAGTTTTCCCATTTTTGGCGTCCAGGGCGACCACCAAGCCAGCCTGACGTTGATTCGATGGGGTAGGAGGCCAAGCTTGCAATGGCGGTGGCGAGACAAAATCTGTCGCCTCCTCATTTGTAAACAGAACAGTACGCGGGAAGCCCGCAGATGGAGTAGCCAGGGTAGCCGAGCAAAAACGTTGATAATTGGCTGCGCTGGTGATCATCATCTTTCCTGATAGAACACCCGCCGAACCCTGATGCAGCTTTAGCCGCGATACTTGAGCATTATCAAAATCTGACTGGCACGTGGATGTTGTACAGCTTGCAAAGTTTGTGGCGAGCGGGAAGGGGACAAGAGATGTCTCATGATTGACGAAGACATCCACTGTTTCATCGGCATTTGGCAATATACCGATTCCATCAGGAATTGCTTCGAAGCGATATCCATTTGGCAATGTTTCACCAACTGTGATAATGGGTAAGACAGAACCTCCCGCGACTGATGTTGTCAACATTGCAGGTTGTGGTGTGAAGAAGCCAGGGCTGCCTGCCGCAACGGTCGAGTATGAAAGTGAAAGCACTAGCAAAGAGACGAATAACGCTCTTTTCATAGGGGTTATCTCCTCAATTGAAAAATTGATTGGAAATTATCTGACATACAGCATGGGCAAATGCGTAGTCATTTCTCCTCATTAATCCCTCAAAGGTTTGCCCGTCACCTCCTTTCGTAAACGAGTTATTTTGCTGTCCCCGTAGAACTGTTGAAAGAATAGTTATGATTATTCTAATCACAGTTTGAGGCAAGGTCAACAGTATGTGAGAATTTTCTAATTAGAACCTGTCAAAATTGCGCTGAGTCAAGGAATAAACGGGACTATGGTACCCAACTAACCGTACCAGAAACTCCAGGATTGAACAATATCTGTGTCAGGTTGGAACCGTCCCAATCCATCACAAATAAACCTTCCCCGCTTACACTGGCAAGGCGATTTCGATCCGGTGAGATGCTTGCAAACAAGTTGATCGTCTGGATCTGAGTTAACCGGGTAATCTCTCCGCCAGTGACCGATACAGACCACCAATCAGAAGGGATGGCATGTGCCTTGACGACTTGAACGCCCAGTAACTTATCCAACCAATTTGGCTGATAGGCCTGAGGCGGAGGCGGCGCGCTAAAGAGAATCGAATTTCCGTCTGGTGAGAAGATCGGCGCATCGATTATTCCGGAAAGCGATGAACCAGTGAGTGTCATTTTCTGTGCATTGCTTCCATCTGCATCAGCCGTAAATAATTCGTTCGTACCTGAGGCAGGATCGAGGGAGACATAGACCAGTTTCGATGAGTCCGCGGAGATACGAGGCCAGAACGCCTTGTCAGCTATTTGTTCAGGCTGACCCTCAGGATATTCCATCCGGAACAGTTCGTACGCCGGATACAGGTCTCCTTGCTGCTGCCGTTCCTTATTGTTGTAATGGACGTAGTAAAGATACTTGCCATCCGGTGACCACTCAGCCTGGATATAATGATCATCAGAAGTTGGAGGTTGAAATAAAAGCTGGGGCGGAGCTGACCCATCCAAAGGCATCGTGTATAAGGCGCGGCTTGGCACTTCTGGGCCCGATGATGGTGGCGCATAAGACATGACCAGTTGCTTTCCATCCGGCGAGATGGTCATATAGAAGACCCAGGCATCCTTGGTTGTTGTAAATATTGTTTTGATCTCGCCGGTTATGAGATCAAGCGTTTGTATGCTGATTGGAGTAACATCGGTCAAGGAGGCACTGGCATAAACCAGACTGCCCGTCAGGTTCAAACCCGCCCAGGTGACCGGAACGACTGTACGCGCGACAGAAGGAGTTGTATTGCCGGTACCTGCAGGAGATGTTACAAGCATGGGTCCCACTTCTGTATATGGATTTGGCGTAACTGGTTGAGCGAGATTAATGGAACAACCAAACATGCTTAGGAGAAGCAGTAAATAAAGGGTCGAGGAAAGTTTTGTTTTCATTTAGGGTATCCAGCTAAGTTTTTAACAACAATCATACTGTTGCGAGTCTTGACGCAGTGCAACTGCGCCAAGAACGATTACGGTTTTCATCTTAGGGTATCCAACTGATCGTGCCGGTGAAGCCGCGTAAATCAGAAATCAGGACTGTCAGCTCTGAACCATCTGGCTTCATGA
>DAINRK010000416.1:0-4512 GCA_036741855.1 Anaerolineales bacterium | reverse complement strand
CGTTGCAAATGCAGCGGAATTGATGAATAGCAAAGACATTGGTTCGATACCTGTTATTGAAAATGCACAGACCCAAAAATTAGTCGGTATCGTGACCGATCGCGATCTGGCTCTGAAGGTTGTGGCCAAAGGGCGCGATCCCCAAACCACGAAAGTGGAGGCGGTAATGACGCACAACGTTGTGACCTGCCGCGCTGACGATGATCTGCAGAAAGCGCTGGATGCAATGGCTGATTATCAATTGCGTCGAATTCCTGTCGTGGATAATGATAATAAGATCCTAGGGATCATTGCCCAGGCAGACGTGGCGACACGCGTTGATCAGCCGGAAAAAACTGCCGATATGGTTAAGGAAATTTCGCAAGCCAACGGAAAGTAAAAGAGTTTTTTACAGTCAAAAGAACGATTTGATAAACAAAGGAGATATGAATGCCTAACAAAAGAATGAGCAAGTCTCAGTTCGTGACTACTCTGGCCGAAAAAAGCGGCCTCAATAAGAAGCAAGCCACGTCAGCGCTTGATACGATCAACGCGATGGTGGCCCAGCAACTTGGCAAGCGGGGACCAGGCGAAGTTCTCATCCCAGGCCTGCTTAGACTGAATATCGTTGACAAGCCTGCCACGCGCAAGCATGAAGGCGTCAATCCATTCACCAAGGAGCCCATGACCTACAAAGCAAAGGCGGCGCACAAGGTGATCAGGGTGAGGGCTCTCAAAGCACTGAAAGATGCCATATAAGTTTAAGTTCCGGCCAGCCAATCTTGCGTTTGAGCTAGTGCGGCTGGCAGTTTCTTATCTTGCTGGACTGGAAAATTAACATGAATGCCATGCGCCGCGATTTGCGCGTTGCCGCTATTTACGGAACTGTGTCGCTGTTGCTGATTCTATCCGCATGTATTACTCGGACACCGACTCGGTCTGAGGCGGAGATATTGCTGGCTGCACCCTGTGAGGCATGTGCCCAGGCAACTCTGGCAGTCGTACTGACCCAGGAGAAGAATTACGCCGATAATCAGGCGGCAGCTACCGCCGAAATTGTACGCGCCAATGCACAGGCCACTTTGAATTCAGCCAACGCAATGTTGAGCGCGGCCCAGACCCAGGACCAAAACAATGCCAATGTCATGGCGGCTCAGATGGCGGCTACCGCCGAAATTGTACGCGCCAATGCACAGGCCACTTTGAATTCAGCCAATTCAACGCAGAGCGCCGCGCTGACCCAGGATGTGATTCACCAGACCCAAATGGCGGACCTGGCAACAACAGGTGCGCAGGCCATAGTGAATCAACAAAATAAAGATGAATTCGCTGCCAACACTATCGCAATTCAACAAGCCCAAGCCGCCGCGACATCACAATGGTACACCGACCAGGAACGCCAGCGTAGTGTGCAGCGGCAAGGATCTATCACATTCCTATGGGTGTGGTGCTTTCCGATCTTTGTTATGTTATTGGCGGGTTTGGTTCTTTGGGGATTCTGGCGCTGGCTAAGGATTCAGCAAGCGAATCAACGTATTCTCGAAATTCTCCCAGTTGACAAGTTGCCAGCACCAACGGTTGAAGTCATCCATTATCCACGAGATGATTCGTTGCCGTATCTTGAAAGTGATATTGTCGGTGGTCGCTATCTGCTCACAGAGCCAGATGATCAGGTTCGCTGGTGGCTTGATGAAGTCAAGCGCAAGCTGCGAAGCAGCGATAATAATAAGAAGAATGAAGATGATTACACAGACAATTGATCCACATTATTTTGATCAAAAAGCTCTGCGAATCAGAGCCCAGGTATCGGCAGTCCTGGCAAAATGGGGATTGCTGCCACGATTCAAACGCTGGCGATTAACGCAAGATCCAAGCACCGGAATGGTAGTACTGTTTGGCATACTCAATAACAGATATATTGCCACCCCGTTCAGTGATTACTTCGATCCGCGCTTATTGCATGATCTCGCAAATGAACTGCAGGTGCAGGTAGTGTCTTGTAACAGCGATGGTCTCCGTTATGCCTTCATCCTGGATCGCGGCGAGTTCGGCAGATTGCCGACCCACATAGACTTCCCCTTAATTGATAACGGCGATAACGACAAACTTTTGGTCAGGGATGTTTACAGCGATACCCAGCAATCGATGCCGGCTCCGCCTGCAGATAGCGCAATGGTTGATGATCACGCCCTGGTGCACCAGGGCGTGGGAGCGTTCCTGAAGGTCTTTGACGATATAAAACTCAGGGATGATGCCGATGCCGCCTAACAGCTCTCTGCTCAAAACCTGCCCGATATCTTAGCTATAGACGAAGATGAATTCTATAAACGGATAGCGGAGCATGAATCCAATCGGCAGAGGGTAAGCGTATCCGAATGATGTAATGATGTTTATCGTTATGGATTTGCTTACCCTACTAGCTTATGCGATCGATTTTCTGTACGGCAAACTGCGCCAGTTTGCAAAGAGACCGGAAATTTGGGAACGAACTCTTTGCCAATGACAGCCTGGGCGGTTTAAGGATAAATCATGCAATTGGGCCTGTTTTTTTGATTACTGGAGATAAAAAATGATAATAAAGTGGAAAGAAATTCGCAGAAAAGTCCTCAACTGGAGAAACAAACACCTCGATGATCGAATGATGAAAGTTAATAAAGTTCGTGAACGGTCCATAAATATACTTCAAAAACGTTATGGATATACCCGAGAGAAAGCCATAGACGAATTGAATAGGCATTATTCGAGTGCCTGGCTCGGTTGAAACGATCGGTATCTATTTCAAGGAAGCATTGAAATAAATCATTCAACGCATAATCAGAAAAAGAGGAACCCAATGAAAAAAAGAGTTGGTTTGTGGCTTGACCGCAATAAGGCTGTCATTGTAAGTATCGCCAACAATATTGAGGCGAAAAGAATAATCACCTCCGATATGGAGCATTATGTACTTTATTCCACCGTTGTCCCTGGAGATGGTCTACCGGAGAATATACGCGACAAGCGTTTCTGGAACCATCTCGGTGAATATTATGACAAGATCATCGCGCATATTCGTGACGCGACCGAGATTCAAATTTTTGGACCAGATATGGCCAAGTACGAACTCGTAAGACACCTGGAAAGCGCAGGACTGGCAGGGAATATCGTCAGTATGGAAGATGCTGACAAATTGACAGACCTTCAGATCGCCATAAAAGTTCAGAAGCGTTTTCCACTCCGGTCTCGATTTGATATTTTCGAAATGAATACCTCTGCCCCAACTGGTGGAGAACAATACTCCCCGGCAGATGCATAAGGCTGGATAGTATTTGCCTTAGGACGAGTGCAGGATCATGCACATCCAATGGTCCGTTGTTCGTTTTGCTGGAAAGAAATTTCCAATGCTTAACCATAACTTTGAAGGAGTATCCTCGTGAATGTAAATAAAGATGTCTTCGAAAATCGGTGGGAACAGATCCGTGCCCAATCCAAAACGTGGTGGAGTCTATTTAGCGATGAGGATCTTAATAAGGTGGCAAATGCACCCATTAAGCGCGATAAATATGCCATGATGCTGCGGGTGAAATACGGCTACACCTCCGAACGCGCCAGGGAGGAAATCAGTAAGCGCATCACGGCTTTAGAGTCCAATCCATTGACCAGTGAATTAACACGCCACTCGCCAGATCAACAGGCCAGCTCGAAGGTTTCAAAAGTTCGGAAAAGCCGGACGAAAAGACCCAACCTGTAAGCAATGATTTCAAAAACAAGGAGAAAAAATGGGACGCAAAGGTGTCAGTAAACGCAAGCCTAAAAGATCCAATACGGGATCCAATGACAACAATCATGGTTCTTCCGATGCACGCCCGGGCCAAGGCCAATCATCCGTTCAGTCACTTGTGAATGCCAGGAACGCGCCTCTTAACCGAGGTGGTACCAATCCTTCCACTGGATCGAATAAAAAAATGAGAAAAGGAGGGTAAGTCTTGGGAGAAGACAAGACAATGAAACTGAGTTTGCTCTTTATCGTTATGGATTTGCTAACCTTACTGGCCTATCCGATTGTGTTTGTGCACAGCAAACTACGCCAGTTTTCAAAACCAAAAGAAAACATCCCTGGGCCGAATTTATTAGTTGCTGTTCCAGTCACACCGGGCCGATGACCGATCGGAAAATTATGAACATGCTAGAGAAAGGGAATGATGGGTACTCAAAAGATTTATTTTCCAGAGCGGAAAACGCCCTGCGTTTTCCCCAGTCAGCGTTCGGAGCTGGGGCAAGCCACCTCGGAATTGCACTTGAGGGGCCGTTATCCAGTCATCGTACTGATCGGCGGTGAGATTGATGAACAACATGCGGACGTGACGCGGCAGGCCCTCCAAACCATTGCCAGAACGGCGGAAGATATCAACGCCGTCGTCATCTGTGGAGGCACAGATATGGGAGTTATGGCTGAAATAGGCCAGATCAGAGGGCTGAATCATTACAAATTCCCATTGGTTGGCATCGCGCCTGAAGAGTTGGTGGCCTGGCCCGGCGGCCCGCACAGCACAAAGT
>DAINRK010000415.1:0-4513 GCA_036741855.1 Anaerolineales bacterium | reverse complement strand
ACAAAAGCGGCGTGCATACCAACGGCGTGCTGAAAGACCCGCGTACGTATGAACCGTTCGACCCTGCCATCCTGGGACGCGAGCGCAAAATTGTGATTGACAAATATACGGGCAAGAGTGCAGTGGCGGCGCGGCTGGACGAATACGGAATCGAAGTCAGCGCGGCAGAGTTGGATGTGATCGTCACGCGCATCAAGAACATCGGCGACCAGCGCAAACAGCTCTTTGATGCGGATATTTTGGAGATCGCCGAGCAGGTGACGGGTAGAGAGATCGATGTCATTCCACATGACATCAGCGCAATAGTGATGCTCGAAGTCGAGTCGCATGTGTACACGTCGTCGGTGGTGAGGCGTCTGAGAAGTTTTACGAATGTTTCGAGTGTTTATGAAGTGACGGGTGATCACGACATCAGTGCATTCGTGAACGTAGAAGATATCGCCGCGCTCAACAACCTGATCGAGGAAATCCGCACTGTGGTAGGCGTCAAACGCACGGAGACGCGCCTGGTGCTGAAAAAATATAACGGGAATGGAAAATGATTTGTTGGTCGAGTAGGGCGAGGCCCGTATCGAGGCCAACTGGTAACAAAAATAATTTTGCTGACAGGTGGTCTCGATATGCCTTCGGCTATCGCCTCAGGCTACTCGACCACCCAATTATGAATCAAAAGGAGAACCTATGGGCACGCTAATCGAAGAGATCTTTTCGCGCAGAGCAGGCAGAGCTGTTCAGGCGGGCGAGATCGTGCTGTTGGATGTGGATTACATTATGAGTCACGATAACACCACACCGCTTGCAATCAAGGCATTTCGTGAGATCGGCAAACCGATCAAGGATAAAAACAAAATTGTGATCCACTTTGACCACGCGTATCCAGCGCCGAACCTGTTGGCGGCGGAAGCGCAGAAACGCATTGTTGATTTTATGAAGGAGCAGGGCATCACGCAGTTCTATCACCAGGGCATCTGTCATCAGGTGTTGATCGAGGAAGGCTACATCCAGCCAGGGCGAGTACTCATCGGCGGCGACTCGCATAGCAACACCTATGGCGCATTCGGCGCCTTTGGGACTGGCTTCGGTTCTACCGAGATTGGCGTCGCGTGGGCAACAGGTAAGACATGGTTCCGCACGCCTGAGACGATTCTGATTCACCTGGATGGACAAACTAGATTAGGAGTCTTCGCAAAAGATGTTATGCTCTTCATCACAGGCATGTTGGGCATGGACGGTGCTACCTATAAATCCGTCGAATTTACGGGGTCATATATCAAAGCCCTGCCGATGCACGAGCGAATTATCTTTGCGAATATGTCCACGGAGATCGGCGCGAAATGCGGTTTGATCGCTCCTGATGAAACGACGATTCGATTCCTTGAAACCGAAACAAAAGCGCGCGGTCCGTTTGAGGTGATCGAAGCGGTGAATCCCAACTATGAACGCCTCATCGAATTTGACGTGACGGACATTGGCCCCCAGGTAGCCTGCCATCCCGATGTAGATCATGTGCAATCACTTGAGTTGGTGGAAGGTCTTCCGATTGACGAAGTCTTTATCGGTACCTGCACAAACGGACGTTACGAAGACCTTGAAGTTGCCGCGCAGATCCTGAAGGGAAATCGAGTCAATGCGTTCACGCGTACGATTATCACACCTGCCAGTGTGCAGATTTACGACAAGGCGATGAAGAATGGCTTGATTCAAATCTTCCATGATGCAGGTTGCACCATTGGCGTAGTCGGATGCGGCGCTTGTATTGGTCGTCATGGTGGGCTGTTGGGTCCTGGTGAGCGCGCTTTCACAACGATGAATCGTAACTTCATCGGGCGTATGGGCAGTCCCGAAGCGGAGATCTATCTCGGCAGTCCAGCCGCCGCGGCAGCGACAGCTATCGCGGGCAAAATCACTGACCCACGTGAATATTTGGAAAATCTTAGTCCCTAAGTCCAAAATGGGACACAAAG
Source organism: Anaerolineales bacterium (assembly GCA_036741855.1). GTDB lineage: Bacteria > Chloroflexota > Anaerolineae > Anaerolineales > Villigracilaceae > Defluviilinea. The sequence goes on along the minus strand of DAINRK010000415.1, from coordinate 2,549 downwards.
ATTTTGATTTTCCTTTGTGCTCCGTCGAGCTCTTTGTGGTGAATCAATAAGGAGAACCTTATGGGAAAAGCCTGGAAATTTGAAGATAACTTAAACACGGACGAGATCATTCCCGCTCGTTACAACATTACCATCATCCCTCAGGAACTGGCGAAAAATGTCTTTTGTGAGATAAAGCCTGAATATGCCAAAACTGTCAAAGCAGGCGACATAATTGTTGGTGGACAGAACTTTGGCTGTGGCTCTTCACGCGAACACGCACCCATTGCTATCAAAGGGTCGGGCGCACTATGCATCATCGCACGTTCATATGCCCGCATTTTCTTTCGTAACGCCATCAATATCGGGTTGCCGATTCTCGAATGTCCCGAAGCAGTGGAAGATATCGCTGAGGGCAATGATATCGAAGTGAATCTTTCCACCGGTGAAATTTTCAATCGCACAAATGGAAATCGATATCAAGCACGACCATTGCCCGATTTCGTTATGAAAATTGCAGAGGCGGGCGGTATCGTCAACTTTTTGAAAGAGCACGATATTCAGGAATTGATTTCATGACCTACCGCATTTGCCTTCTGCCTGGCGATGGTATCGGTCCTGAGGTCGTTGATTGTGCTGAACAAGTCTTGCGCACGCTGCCTTTGGATTTGGAATTGGTTTGCGCTGAAATAGGATTTGGCGCTTATGACAGACTCGGCACACCGTTGCCTGATTCAACTCTCGAAGAAATCCGAAACTCTTCCGCCGCGTTTTTTGGCGCTGTGACCACGCCGCCAGCCATACCAAACTATTTCTCTCCCGTCGTGCGGATGCGGCAAGCGCTGGAGTTGTACGCGAACCTGAGACCCTGCCTATCGATTCCACATTCGTCTTCACGCCCCAATATTGACCTCGTCATTGTTCGTGAGAACACGGAGGGATTGTATTCCGGCATCGAGCGACTCGAAGACGATGGCAATCGTGCAATTACAGAACGAGTTATTACTCGCAAAGGTTCAGAGCGGATTATTCGCAAAGCCTTTGATTTGGCTCGTCAAACCAAGCGTAAATCTTTACATGTTGTTCACAAGGCGAATGTCCTGCGCCAAACCTGCGGGTTGTTCCGTTTGGTCGCGTTGGAAATCGTGAAAGAATATCCCGACATCAGGATGCACGAAATGCTCGTGGATACCTGCGCGATGGAACTTGTTCGCGCGCCAGAGCAGTTTGAAGTCATCGTCACAACAAATCTATTCGGCGATATTTTGAGCGATGAAGCCTGCACGTTGGTTGGTGGACTGGGTGTCGCAGCTTCAGCCAACTTCGGTGTGAACGCGGCGGTCTTTGAGCCAGTGCATGGCAGCGCGCCGAATCTGGTCGGAACAGGCAAAGCAAACCCAGTCGCGGCTTTTCTCGCCTCGGCTATGATGTTAGATTATTTGGATGAAAAGGAATCCGCTGAACGCTTACGAAAGGCGGTGAAAGATTGCATTGTAAACAACGAGTCCACTCCTGATTTGGGAGGCAGCCTGACGACAAGTCAGGTGTTGGAGAGGGTGATTCAAAGAATCTAATTCTTATTCGGTGGTCGAGTAGACACGAGCGATGGCGAGTGTCGTATCGAGACCACACGATTAGAATCAAAGTTAAAGTTTGCATATAACTTGTTAGTCTCGATACACCTTCGGCTACTCGACCAACAGAGTATTTCTGAAAGCAGTAATCATGATCCGAGTCGGATTTTTATGTAGCCGCTTACGCGCGGAAGAAAAATATCTTTTGGAGGAATTGGAAAGATATCCAGAGGATCGTGATCTCGTCATAAACCCAGTATTGACTAGACAAATTCTGAGAGGTAAAATCGCGGCAACTTTCAAACCCACATCTATGCCTATATACAAATTTCTTGTCTATAACAAAACCAACGACCCAAGAAATGGAGGGTATTTGAATGATGCCCACGCGCTTGGGTATCAGCACCTGAAAAGCATTCAGGTGCAGGACCTCTTCTTTACCGAGGGCCAACTGTCGCAAAAAGAATTGCAGCAGTTGGCTCTCAAACTTTTAAGTGACCCTGTGACTCAATCCGTCTCATGGATTGAACTGCCATCGCCCCTTTCTACGCTGGAAGATGATTCCGTTATCCTGGAAGTTGCTCTTCGCCCTGGTGTAACTGATCCTGTTGCTGAGCAACTAGTCCGCGCCGCGTATGAACTTAACTTGAATGGCGTTCATCGTGCGGCGACAGGTCAACGTTTTGTTTTATGCTTTGATGAAAATGTTGATCGTATCTCTACTTCGCAATCAATTGCAAAAAGTCTGCTCGCCAATAATGTCATCCAGCATTGGACGATTGGGGAGATTACGCCATCGTTTCCGGAAGAAGTAGCATCCAGTGGTGCAGTCGATATTATTCCTATTCGAGATTTATCCGATGATCAATTGCTTGCTCTTTCGAAAGCACGCCGCGCCGCCTTGGACTTGGCAGAGATGCAAGCTATTCAATATTATTTTTCCGAAGAGCAGCGCGATCCAACAGATGTCGAGTTCGAGACCATCGCCCAAACATG
>DAINRK010000414.1:0-4540 GCA_036741855.1 Anaerolineales bacterium | reverse complement strand
CAAACAAGCTCTTTTCCTGCAAGAACTCAGCGGTCGCTTCCGTAAGCGTCACCTCAGGTTCTGGCTCGGCAAGGAAATTTCCGCGCACCATCATCGCCTTGCCCCCACCTACCTCTAAATAACAACCGCCTTCGCCTTTGAATGTCGCAGTCGGTTCCTCGCCAGCAAACCCGGCAGCGATGCGTTCGGCGACAGTCTCACCCATCTGTTCCGCAAACAACCCTGCTTTGGGCAGAGGCTTGCCATTCGCCAGCATGATCTGAACTACATCACCGATGGCGTAGACCCCTTCAAACGAAGTCTCAAGGGTGTGTTTGTTCACATTCACCCAACCAGATTCGCCAACCAATCCACTTTCGCGCACGACCGCGGGAGGTTTATGTGGAGGCACACCCAACAAGAGGTCAAAGGGCAACCGTTTATTTGCAAAGACTACTTCCCCTTTTTCGATTCCCGTCGCTTTGTGGTTCGGATAGAACGTGATCCCATGATCTGCCAGGCGGCTTTCGATCGTGTCGCAGCCTTCCTGTCCAAGAATGGGCAGGGACATGGGCTGAGGTGAAAATACTTCAATAGTTGCTTTTACGCCTTTTGCATTTAACTTATCACTGATTAACAACGCCATCTCAAATGGTGCAGGTGGGCATTTATAGGGTGCGCCAAAGATACCGATCAATAACTTTCCACCTTGAAATTCATTCAATGCCCGGGCTGCACGCGGAATATCTTGAGGATCATAAACGTTGAATGCGTACTCCTGGAAACCAGGTAGGGCATTTGGGATGAGTTCCGCCCCAAGTGCCACCACCAATGCATCTGCATCGATTCGTTGATCTCCCATGGTTGCGGCCCGCGCTTGTGGATCTATTCTCGTGACCGGATCACGCATCACGCGGACTCCAATGCTGGTGAGGTTATCGAGGGGCCGCTGCCCATCTTCAAGCGATGACTCGCCCACAAGTGCCCAACTCTTGCGGAAGCCGACCATAAAGTGGTCGCGCTTATCCACCAAAATAACTTCATCTTCTGGAGATAGTTTTTGTTTGAGGCGACGTGCAGCCGCAATCCCACCAAAGCCACCGCCCAGGATCAATACTCGTTTCATAGGCTCACCTAAATAAGCAGGTCACGCTTGAAGCGTGACCTGCTTTCATCTGTTAGTAAATCGGCACTTCAGGGTCAACTTCTCGCGCCCAGGCGTTGATTCCGCCTTTAAGGTTCTTCACCTTCTTGAAACCTGCGCTGACCAGAAGCTCTAATCCACGCGCTGAGCGACCGCCCGATTTGCAAAAGATCACCATCTCGTCTGCAGTGTCCAACTCGGAAAGCCGCGCAGCTAATTGTCCAAGCGGGATATTCTTTGCATTCGGCAGAGCTGATATCTCCAACTCGTGTGGATCGCGTACGTCCAGTAGTTTGAGGTGATTGGTCTTTATGCGCTCGGAAAGTTCCTGTACAGTAATATCCAGGCCTGCACCTGCGGAACCTTCCTCATGATCATGGCTTGGAACTCCACAGAACTCTTCGTAGTCAATCAACTCTTTGATGTCGGCGTTTGGTCCGCACACGCGGCAGTTTGGATTTTTCTTTAGCTTCACAAAGTCAAACGTCATATCGAGCGCGTTATAGAGCAATAACTTCCCGATCAAGGGCTCACCGATTCCGAGTAAAACTTTGAGCGCTTCCGTTGCTTGTATCGTCCCAATCGTTCCGGGCAACACACCCAGCACACCACCCTCCGCGCACGAAGGGACAAGTCCAGGTGGAGGTGGTTCAGGGAAGAGACAGCGATAGCAGGGCCCCTCTTTGGCGTAGAACACACTCGCCTGCCCATCAAAGCGGTAAATGGACGCGTACACATTCGGCTTGCCAAGGAACACTGCCACATCGTTAGTGAGATAACGCGTCGGGAAGTTATCGGTTCCATCGAGGATGATGTCATAGTCCCGCGCGATGCGCAGTGCGTTTTCCGAAGTGAACGGTTCGTTGTATACATCCACTTGAATATCGGGATTCAGATCGATGAGTTTATCCCGCGCGCTTTCCACTTTCAACTTACCGACTGTGGACGTGCCATGAATGACCTGTCGCTGAAGATTCGATGAATCCACAACATCGTAATCCACGAGTCCAATACGACCAATGCCAGCCGCTGCTAAATATAGAGCGACCGGCGAACCAAGCCCACCCGTGCCGATAATCAGCGCGGACGAGTTCTTTAATTTTCGTTGACCTTCAAGTCCTACTTCAGGAATTAATAGGTGACGCGAGTAACGTAGGATTTCTTCGCGAGAAAGTTCAGGTAACATCTAGCCTCCTGCAATGGATGGAATCAATACTAATCTATCACCATCCTTGATCGGCGTTGCCACTCCCTGCAGATCCTTGATATTGTTCTCACCGATGAACAAATTGACAAATGGACGCAATTCACCGCCATCATTGAAGATATGTGGCTTGATCGTGGGATATTGAGCCGTGAGATCTGTAAGTGCGTCGGAAATATTCCCGCCGCTGACATTCACTTCGCTTTGTCCACTCGTGTATGAACGCAACGGTGTTGGGATTCGTAATACGGGCATTTAGGGTCTCCTCAAAATTTTATGTCTTCGGTGGTTGAGTACCCCTGAGCGTTCGTTGCGAAGGGCGTATCGAAACCACCAATTTCCATTAAAACGTATTGTTTATCTGTACATCTATTGGTCTCGACACTTGCACCTGACGCAAGTGCAGGTGTACGTCCCGCCAACTGCATGCGGGACTATTCGACCAACGATATAACTATTTACAAAGTCTGCACTTGCTCCATCAATTTCTCAACACGTGCAACACCATTATTGACATATCGCGCCTCGCCGTTCGCATCGAGCAAAAATGTTGTCGGGACGCTCATCACACCCCAACGTTGTGCAAGATCTGGTCGTTCGGACGCGTCGATCTCGATCACTTGCAGTTTTTCGCCAAGCAATGTCTTGATCTTGTCGAGAGCGGGGCGTTGGATAGTCTTGCATGGAACACAATCGGGCGTCGTGAAATAAACGATCACAGGCTTATTCGGCAAAGTCTTAAACAATGTGAATACATTATTCTTGGCGCGCACCAGCAAATGTTGATTGAAAAACCAATATACGGCCGCGCCCAGAACTATGATACCGATTGCGAGGAAAAAGCGCAATAGGGTTTCTGAACTCATGCTCTAACTCCCACTTTCGGCTTCATGCCAGGAAATGTCCCTGCCGGCGGTTGTTTGGTGAAGCCACTCAAGTGGAAACGACCCAACCAATAATATACCGCACAGCCAACACAAAATCCGCCGAACGCATTCAATGCGGCAAGTGCAACCACCAGCCAGACCAAGCCCCAGCCTAATATCGTCGCGCCAAGAAAAAGCGATAGAGAGCCTGCAGTCATAAATATAAAGCCAAGAAATTGGGCAAAGCGATGTGGCTCGGGGTTGTCGTCCAGCACATCGGGCTTCATCCAGCCACGCGGCTTGAGCAAGTTTTTATATACAAAACCGAATCCAGGTATCTTCAGGGCAGAACCAATCCCCATCATCAACGCGACAAACGCTGCCAGAATAGGCAGGTTCAGAATAAACGCCAGTATGTTCAATGAAATGATGATGAGTTGATTCGTTTTCAGAGCAGAGTGGTCTACTTTTTGTAAGGATTGCGACGTCATATAATTATCCTATGTTTATTTTCTCTTCTTCAAACTTCGAGCGATCTTCAGTTAATCGCCATGAACGACTTTCCACCGCTTTGCCTTCATTCACACTTGTGATGATGTATGAAAAGAATGGCTGCGCCCACTCGCGGTCATATTCAGATGGTTGATTCGGATGGTCTGGATGGGAATGAAAAACGCCGATCAGACTCAGCCCAAGCTTGTCCGCCGTTAATTCGGCCTTGAGATAATCCTCGGGCGTGATCAGAAAGCGATTATGACGCGCTTCATTCTCCCGCGAATTTGTGAGAGGAAAAATAGTTGTCACTACCCGTTTGCCGTTTTCGGCATCCGCACCGAGCAGGAACCCGGCTCCTTCTTCGGGATAGGCTTGCTCCCCATGCTCATGGATTCTTGCAATCACTTCATCTGAAATACGCAAGGTCACTTCCCTTCCCATAATGCCTTGTCGCTTAAATATTTATAACCCGCGTCTGGAAAAATGGTAACTACGATTCCTTCTTCCAGTTCACTGGCTACACGTAAGGCAACAACAGCGGCGGCACCAGAGGATATCCCAACGAACAAACCCTCTTCCCGCGCCAATCGACGTACCATCTCATGCGCGTCTTCTGTTCTCACTTCCAGCACTTCATCTGCAAATGATGGATCATAGATTCCTGGTTTAATTGCGGTGGGCATGTGCTTAAGTCCTTCAAGCCCATGAAAGGCGGCATCGGGCTGAAAAGCGATGATAGATATATTAGGCAATTGCTCACGCAAATATCTACCTGTTCCCGTCAGCGTACCTGATGTGCCCAGTCCAGCAATGAAGTGTGTCGCCTCGCCATTGGATTGAGAGAGGATTTCA
>DAINRK010000413.1:0-4540 GCA_036741855.1 Anaerolineales bacterium | reverse complement strand
CCCTGACCAGATTGAAGCGCTTGATACTCTTGACTTCACTCTTGACCAGTACGGTTGGCTGGGCGCTCTGCAATTGGGCTTGCCCGCACTGGTCTTATTGCTGATCGCAGCTGGACTATTCTTGTGGAAGTCTCACGATTGGATGGTGCTCTTTGCGTCTATCATGGTGGCGACCTTTCCCATTCACAATATGCCACTGGTCTTTACCTTGATGGTACATCAGCCTGCCTGGGAATGGGTCGGTAACTCAGTTACTATCGTTGCGTTAAGTTGCTTGCTGATATTTCCCCTAGTCTTCCCAAATGGTCAGTTTGTGCCGCGCTGGACGCGCTGGATGGCATTATATGCAGTCACTGGCGCGATTATCGTCTCGTTTCTGGGAAATGCCATCCTGGAAGTTTTTGGAGACGTTTTAGGTAGGGCCGTCATTGGGGTCTTTGTTTTGCCCTCCTTTGGCATAGGCATCTTTGCCCAACTGTACCGCTACTTCCGTGTGGCGCACCCTGCCGAGCGCCAGCAGTTCAAGTGGGTCGTTGTCGGGCTGGTGGGAACTTTTGTTACTCAATTTGCTGTGTTGATCCCGTTGAACGCGCTGCTGACCTCTTCGGCGGTGAGTGCAGATCCGGCGCGGGCGCTTGTTCTATCTGCCGTTCCAGATACCCTTTGGCAGGTAAACAACCTCTTCATCGCGGTAACCATCACGATCTCAGTTCTGCGCTACCGGTTGTGGGATATTGACATCCTTATCAACCGCACATTGGTCTATGGTGCGCTTACAGGCATCGTTGTCAGCGCGTTTGTGATCATCGTTGGCTTTTTAAGCATACTCTTCCAGTCGAGCGGCAATTCGATCGTTGCTATTATTGCCACAGGCTTGATTGCGCTATTGTTCAATCCATTGCGCCAACGATTGCAGCGAAGTGTCAACCACCTCATGTATGGCGACCGTGATGATCCCTATGTGGCCCTTTCGCGCCTGGGACGACGGTTAGAAGCAAGCCTCGCGCCCGAGGATGTTCTTCCCACAGTTGTGACATCAGTACGAGAAGTACTCAGGCTTCCTTATGTTGCAATCTATCTACAAGGAGATTCGCATGGATATAAGATTGTCGCCGAATCTGCTTCACCGTCCGTGCGTATGGAGGATGGTAGGATACAAGTACCAGGCATGAACCGCGAGGGACGCTGTATCCCGTTGATTCATCAGGGAGAAACGCTCGGCTACATCGTTCTGGGTCCGCGGGCGCCCAACGAAGCCTTCAGTTCCACCGATCTACATCTGCTGGAAGACCTCGCCCCTCAAGTGGGCGTCGCGGTTCATGCGGTGCGTCTCGCTGCTGACCTGCAACGCTCGCGCGAACACCTGGTTCTGGCGCGTGAAGAAGAGCGACGTCGTTTGCGCCGAGATCTGCATGATGACCTCGCTCCCACGCTTGCTTCGCTAGGGCTGACGGCAAGCACAGTAGCTGATTTGATTCCGACGAATCCAGACACGGCGGCCGAACTCGTCAGGGAATTACAGACCGAGATTCGCGCAACGGTGGGAAACATTCGTCGTCTCGTGTATGATTTGCGCCCTCCAACACTCGACGAGCTGGGGCTCCTCGCGGCGGTACGTGAACGCGCGGCTCAATATTCGAATGCGCCAGAGGGCTTTCATGTTATGGTGGACGCGCCCGCTGAACTGCCTGCCATGCCTGCTGCAGTAGAAGTCGCAGCGTATCGAATCGTGCAAGAGGCGTTGGAAAATGTCTCGAAACATTCGCAGGCGCGACAGTGCGCGATTCGATTTGCGAATCACAATGGGCTGGAAATTGAAATCACGGATGATGGAATTGGATTGCCTCTGAACATTACCCCCGGCGTTGGTTTGCGTTCGATGCGTGAACGTGCCGAGGAACTGGGTGGCAGTTGCGTGATCGAAATCGGCGTCAATGGTGGGACGCGCGTGCTGGCGCGTTTGCCAAATGGAGAATCCCATGGAACCTTTGCGCGTCCTGATCGCGGATGATCATCCACTCTTTCGCCATGGAATTCGCGAGTTTTTGAATCTCGCTCCTGACATTCAGGTGGTCGGCGAGGCGACGAGCGGCGAGGAAGTCATCACACAGGCTGAAGCACTTCATCCCGATGTGATCTTGATGGATGTTAATATGCCGGGTGGCAACGGCATCGAGGCGACGCGCCGAATCCTACACAACTCGCCGCACATTCGTATCCTTGTGGTGACGATGTTCGAGGATGATGGTACGGTTTTTGCTGCCATGCGTGCCGGCGCGCGCGGATACGTTCTCAAAGACGCGGAAAAAGAAAATATTCTGCGAGCCATTCAGGCCGTCGGGAATGGCGAAGCGATCTTCAGTCCAACAATTGCAACGCGCCTGATTGATTTCTTCGCAACGCAGGCATCTACGTTGCCAAAAGAAATATTCCCATCCCTTACGGAACGCGAGCGCGAAATCCTACAACTCATCGCGCGTGGAAGATCGAACGCGGATATAGCCCGCGAACTCTCGCTCAGTCAAAAGACAGTTTACAACTATGTCTCGAATATTCTCAGCAAACTCCAGGTCGCCGACCGCGCCCAGGCCATCATTCGCGCCCGCGAGGCAGGATTGAAATAGAGAAGTGTTCGACAAGAACCTTTATTTGAATCAAAAGAGCCACTCTTGAAAGTGACTCTTTTGTGTTCTTACAGAAGTGGAGAATTTGGATACAGGTATGAGATAGTCTTCTAACAGAATCATATTCACTGCCGAATTGCAACTACTTCAAGATATTCGGACTCAAGAGATGTAGTTCCATCTGTTGCGGTGTTATGATTGATCCATAATTGTTCGAGATCCTGTCTCAAGGCGGATTGTTTTTCAGTATCCAACGCGGCGAACGCTTTGTGGGTAGGTCCATAGTATGTGCGGAAGAATTCGACCACGTCAGAGGGTGGAAAAGGATATCTAAAGGGATATAGGCGTCGATTTAGCTTAAGATACGAGATTCCATCATTGTATCGTTCGCGCACAACTTCCTCGTCGCCCCATTTCACAGGTGGTGCCATGATCGCTGGGGGTGGTACGTGCTTTCCCATCGTCTTGAACATCTGCCCCACAAAGCCGGTGGGAGTCCAGTTGCCCATGATGATTTTTCCGCCTGGTCGGCAAACGCGCTTCAATTCGGCTGTGACCAATTCCGGCCGAGGTGCGAACATGGCACCGATCAGGCTGATGACGATATCGAAGGAACTATCATCATACGGAAGCATTTCTGCATCGCCCTCATCGAAACGAGCATCCAGGTTTTCGGCCTGTGCACGAGCGCGTGCCTGCTCGATCAAATTCGTTGCGATATCAATGCCAGTAACCTTTGCACCAGCTCTCGACATCGGTATGGATGTTTGTCCCGCACCGCAGGCCACATCAAGGATACGCATCCCTGGCTCCATCGTAATGTGGGATAGAAATTCCAGCGCGCCCGGCTCAAGATATTTTGCGAAATGACCATAGTCGCCAGACATCCAGGTGGCTTTCAGCCGGGTCTTGAGGGTTTCCATTTCAGGGGTCATTTCAACGGTTATTACATTCATTTGGTTCTCCTTTTGAGTATTTTCTTCACTTTACTTTCACAGATGGTTAACTACTTGCTAACAACAATAGTGTAGATCGCCGCGCTTTTGTCCGTTGCAGAGGGTGAGTTGTAGACGATAGTCACACCAAAACGTTTGTACACTGCCCAGGAATGAGCATAGTCAGGTGTTCGGCTTTCATCGGGTAGGCCTGGCTCCCAGCCTGCCTGCGAAGCATGTACATCTATAAGCCCCCCGAGCTTGTACTCCACGTCTGCCATCGTATCATTTGGCGTCAGCCCTAAAGGCAATTCACCTTTGTAAGTTGCAAGGCCTTCTGCATTGTTGATATATAAGTAGGCTAGCCTGACAATCTGATTCGCATCCGTCCAGAGAGCAAGTCCAGCAGGCTGGCAGTACTGAAACGACCCCGATTGGGTGCAGTTGCTAGCAATGAAATCAGCAACGGCCTGGTCGCTCACAGATTTGCCAAGCATGGCCTGATAACCAGCGGCTGCTGGAGCCGGCTCCACGGCTTGTGCGATCTGCGCGCCGTATACTGTCGTAAAGAGTGCGATCGCCACAAAAATACTGAGGGTTGTGAAAAGCTTGTTCATCATTTTTCTCCTTGTTGAATTGGTTTGAAAGTATCGAGACTTCATCTCGACCTTATGGCATTAAAGCAAAAAGGCGATGGCTTGCCATCGTGGAAAATACTCAGTTATTCAATTATGGAGTACTCAGTTTTTTGTTTCCCCCAAACCCTTTTCCACGGCCCATACAGCAACCTGTGCTCGTGAAGTGAAACCCAGCTTCATGAAAATATTGCTGATGTGATTTTCAACGGTGCGTTCGCTGAGGATTAATCCCTCGGCGATTTCGCGGTTTGATTTTCCCTGCGACAAAAACCATGCCACCTCACGCTCACGCGCGGTTAAGCCCTCAAATTTTTCTGCCTCGCTTTGCCGCCTGGTCATCTGC
>DAINRK010000412.1:0-4541 GCA_036741855.1 Anaerolineales bacterium | reverse complement strand
AATCTACATCTCTACTTTGCTTCTTTTGTGCTTCTTCCGTCAGACAAATTTCTGAGTAGGCTTTTAGCAAACGGTCCCGGAACTCGGAAGGGGGTGTGGACTCAAGGTCCTCAAGATATGCTTCAAAAGTCCTTTCGACCTTCTGCGGCAAAATGGAATAGTGGAAACCGATCGTCACTAGTTTGTGGCGAAATAGCTCTTCAGGGGACATCTTTGCGCGGGTTTTTGTTACCCATTCATGGATACCCGGCTCATCTTCACCTTTAGAGATCAGAACCATACTTCCAAAGGCGTTTATAGCAGGCTCAATCATGACCAGTGAGCTTTTTGTCTGAGTTTTTTCGAGGTTAAGGGCAAAAGGGGACATGTTTTACTCCAGGTTATTGAATAATTCAAAAAATTGAATAATGTGAATATTTTAATAGCTTTGTTGATTTTGTCAAGGCCTGGGAAATAAAAACTCCCCATCTGGCTGATGGGGAGAAAGAATTCCAGATATTTTGATTAAGGGGTCGGAGTAGCTTCAACAGCGACTCCAACCCATGTGAACACACGCTCTTCGCTGATTGCTCCGGCTGAGTTGTAGATCGCCTGGCCTTGTTCATCAACTCCACTTTGGCGAACGGTGGTTACCCACCAACGGATCACATGCGCAAGATTATCGTTTGGGCGGAATGAAGTCGGCACGATAAATTTCGTATCTGTCACATGATCTGTAAGGCGGCGTCCCTGACCAGCTGTCACATCTTCGATAGTCACCTGATAAGCCTCATTCTCGCGAAGTGTTCCAATCGAAGCCCATTGCAGGGTGACAACATCATTCGCCAGGGTGAAGGCGGCGCCATCCTCTGGCAGGAGCAGGTTCGCGGCGGGGTACGGAGGCGGCAAAGTCGCAGTGGGAGTGGGTCCCGGCGTGGCAAATCTCGCACATAATGGGACTAATAAAGTCTGTCCGATAAAGACATTATCGGTGGACAACCCGTTATAAAACTTAATTGCATCTTGTGGCACGTTATAGTTCAGGGAAATACTAGAAAGCGTGTCATTCGACTGAACCGTATATGGCACCTTTTCACAGGCATCTGCCGTTTGAGTGGCTTCATTGGGAATCTCCGTTGGCGGAGGCGCAGGAGTGGATGTTGGGTATGGAATTTGCAGTTCCTGATTAACCGAAATAATACAAGTGGTTGGCAGGTTGTTCAGAATGACTATGCTTTGCACTGAAACACCAAACGCAACCGCGATGCCTCCACATGTATCTCCTGCACGAACTGTATATGGGAAAGGTGGTAATGGAGTTTCAGTCGGAATTGGCGTTTGTGTCGCTAGCTCTGTGCCGGTGGGTGTAATCGTTCCGGTTTCAGATGGAGTAACTTCAAGCGTTGGCTCAGTAAGCGTCGTTCCCGTAAGGCCAGCTTGCAGGGTAAAGTAAACTGCTGCTGCACCGATCAGAAAAATGGTTATGAGAGCACCTAACGCCGCAGGCAAGCTGAGCGTGATCTCCGGCATACGGCTGGCTTGGACGATCGTTTCGGCTTTTTTCGATTTTGTAGCGGCTTTTGTTGTGAGTTCGGTTCCACAGACTAAACAACGTGTGGCATTCTCGCTCAACCGGGTTCCGCAAGTAGGACATACTTTGGTTTTTTGTGACGAGGGTTCCTGGAGCATACGGGCGGGAATTATACCATCGAACCATTGTCATCAATTTGAGCGCATTTTTAGGCGTTTTCCCTATGAAATCGCCCGATCGTTGGACTTTTGTCTTTCTACGCCTTCACGTGTTTCGCTCCGAACAAATTGACCCCCGCGTTGGCCGCGTAGTCACTGTAGCCGATATACTCTGTGATCTGCCCATTTTCCAGCGCGAAGAGTCGATCGACCGTACGGTCAAGAAAGTACCTGTCGTGCGAAATGACCAGCACAGTTCCGTTGAAGTCGTTTAACGCGTTTTCCAATACTTCCGCGGAGGCGATATCCAGGTTATTGGTTGGCTCATCAAGCAACAAAAAATTGGCTCCTGAAAGCACCAGCAATGCCAGTTGCAGCCGGCTCCTCTCGCCGCCCGATAGCGACCCAATCCGCTGTGTGGCCTGTTGGTAAGTGAACAGATAACGGATGAGAAACGAAACAGCATTCGATTCACTCATATTGCCAGATAGACGCACCGCGTCGATCACTGTTTGGTTGAAATCCAGCGTTTCATGTTCCTGCGCGTAGTAACCCACCTTTACACTTGGACCGATTTTGATCTCTCCAAGTGTAGGTTTTTCTTTTCCCAGTATTAACCGCAGTAATACGGATTTTCCCGCGCCATTCGCGCCGATCAATCCCACACGCTCACCATGACGAATAAGCAAATTCAAATTATCAAGAACGTTTCGATGCGAAAAGGACTTTGTTACGTTTTCCAGTTCAAGCACCTGGTTTGACCCGCGCCAGCCATTCAACTCGAGATCCATTTTTCGACGTTCCAGTATAGGGCGTTCAATCTTTTCAATCCTTGCAATGCGCGCCTCCATCGCATGGACTCGGCTCGCAAACTTATCGTTGAAAATGACCCAGGTTTTATAACGCTTCAATGCCATCTCGAGTCGCCCGATTTCTCTTTGTTGGATTTGATACAACTCTTCCTGCCGCGCGAGTCGTTCTTCCTTGTCAACAATATATTCCGTATAGTTTCCTGTGAATGTGGTTATCTTTCCATCTTCAATTTCAGCAATATGAGTGGCAATGGCATCCAGTATGTAACGATCATGAGAGATGATCACTACCGCGCCCGGATATTCATTGATGAGTTTCTCCAGATAGGCCTTGCCTGGCATATCCAGATGATTGTCGGGTTCATCCAATAACAACACAGATGGACGTGCAAGCATCAAACGCACCAGCCCAATGAGCTTTTTTTGCCCGCCGCTCAACGCATGGATCGGTTTCTCAAAATCGGATTCAGGCAATCCCAACCCGCGCAGCAATTCACGGACGCGTGATGTGTAATTCAATCCTCCATAGGACTCGTATTCCTCGAGCAGTTTATGCTGGGCATCAAGAACACGCTCCAGAGATTTCGCATTGTTATATACTTCAGGCTCACTTAATTTGCTTTCGATGCGCTGTAGTTCATTCTCGATCTCTGCTACACGGGGATTGCCCTCCAGGGCAAGCGCGATGGCTGTTTTGTATGGCTCAAATTCAGGGTGCTGAGGAAGGTAACCAAGGGATACACCTTTGGCTTTAATGACTGCTCCACCTTTTTCAGGAGAATGCTCCCCAATAATCAGTTTGAAGAGCGAAGATTTTCCAGCGCCGTTCGGACCGATCAGTCCGATTTTATGGTCATGCTGGATATCCCAACTGAGATCTCGAAAGATGACATGAGAACCAAGGACAAGAGTGGCATTTGCAACATTGATCGAAATCATACGAACTCCATTGTAATGAATTAAATAAAAACGCCGCAGGAGCAACCTGCGGCGAAGGATTGAAAAACAACGTAACTATCTTCGAACAACAGGCGCGATTCGAGGAAGCCCTTCGTTGATAAAGCCTCGCATGCCAATGTGCAGGATAGTTTTATTTGAGCGTTCGTATCGCATGTTGATTATTATAGCATCAAATTCGCTGCTGGCATATAATTTGCTTAGTCTTATGCCAGAACAAGCGCACTTTCCATTACGTGTCTTCCTTTGTCACTCACCCAAAGATAACTCGATTGCACGCGAGTTATACCATCGGCTGGATGCAGAAGGGTGGATGGATGTCTGGTTTATTGAAGATCGGCTGCTTCCCAGTCAGAATTGGGAACCGGAAATCCTAAAAGGGGTTGAAAATGCTGACGTCGTGATTGCATTGCTCTCTAAAAATTCTCATACAGAGGAAAAGACGCATTACCCAAGTTGGCACTTTGTATTTGATGTCATCCAGATAAGTGACAATAAACAAATTACGGTGATTCCTTTACTTCTGGATGATGCCAAATTGCCAACTGTCTTGAACATGTGGCAATCAATCCGTTACTTTCCAAAGAATCAACGCAGATCAATCTATCAAAAGATATTGGAGATTCTAAAGGCACTCGGACAACAGCTTGGTCTTTCATTGGATCGGCGATTACCTCCTTCGGCCCCGGAAAAAAGGATGCAATGGACTCCATTGTTCTGGAAACAACTTGATGCAGAAGATTTCGAAGTCGAAACGGAAAGTAAACAGCCGGATCTGCATTTGACTCGCTCACGGCAAAAGTGGAGATTGAAAATATTTAGTGGGGTAAACAAGGTTTTTGTTTGGGCCGCCGCGATTGGTACATTGTCCGTGGTTTCGATTTGTGCTTTGATGGTCAACGCTATCGTTCGAGGTGAGAATACGAATTCATTTACAGCGCCAATTATCTCCAGAGCGCTGACGCTTGTACCTTTGCCGACGCCAACTCTGGGAGTCGGCAGCGTTCATATCTCGCCGAAAGATGGTATGCGGATCGTATATGTACCCGCAGGAGAATTTCGAATGGGAAGCAACGACCATCAGGATGACGAGAAGCCTGTGCA
>DAINRK010000411.1:0-4550 GCA_036741855.1 Anaerolineales bacterium | reverse complement strand
GCTTCGAGTGCAACTTTCAGCGCGTTCGGTGTGTGGGCAAAGTCAACAATGGCTGTGAAGTTCTGTCCCATATCAATGCGTTCCATCCGGCCGGGGATTCCCTCAAGGGCCGCAATGCCTTGTGTAGCAATTTCAGGTTTGATTTTTAGTCCATATACAGTTGCAGTCAACGCAGCGAGGCAGTTTGAAACGTTATAGGCGCCCACCAATTTGCTCGAAACCGGAACACTAAAGTCTCTGCTTTTTGCTACGAAATGAATTCCCGACGGGCTATATTCCAAATCAACTGCACGAACATAAGCGCCACCGCCTAAACCGTAATTCAATTTCCGTACTTTGATGAAGTCATTCAGGAATTCAAATGATTTCAGGTCATCGCGATTGATCACACCCAAACGCGGATTGCCCTGAGGCTTTTCAGAGGTTTTTTCCAAACTTGAAAACAACCTTGCTTTTGCCGCGCGATAGCTTTCATAGTCGCCATGTTCGTCCATGTGCTCATGCGTGATATTTGTGACAACGCCAATATCAAACTCACAGGCATCCACGCGATATTGTGACCATCCATGAGAGGTCGTCTCCAGCACAACATGAGTTAATCCCGCCTCTACCATTTTTGCGAGATAGCGTTGGACATCATGTGCATCTGGTGTAGTGACATGGAATCCTGTATCCATCACTTCATCACCGATCACTGCATTGACTGTTGAGATCATTCCTGCTTTGAATTGCGCAGCCAATAAGACCTGATAAATAAGATTCGTAGTTGTAGTTTTTCCGTCAGTGCCCGTTACACCGATTACTGTCAGCTTGCGGCCCGGCCAGTCGTAAAACGCGGCAGCGATCCAGGTCAGCGCCCGACGAGGATTTTCTAATCCTATGTAAGGCGGCTTGCCAAACCGCCCCACGAAATTCTCATCGCCCACAACAGCAACCGCGCCGTTCTCAATCGCTTTTTGAATGTAATCATGACCATCCACATTGCCGCCTTTCAGAGCGACAAAGAGGTGGCCTGGCTTTACCGCGCGGCTATCAATAGAAATACCTGTAATGGGAATATCAGGCACATTCCTCATGCAAAAAGGCAGAGGCAACTCGGCAAAGATATGTTGCAATGATTTTTGATGGGACATGGAAAACAAAAAGGCATTGATAATTGTACCAAAGCCCGTTACACATTCCAAAAACCTGACATTTCTCCGCGAGGACGTTATCGCGGGTGAACTTTGTCCACGCGCTGAGACTGGAAGGGCAAGCTTTAGTTAAGACCTGTTAGGTTCTAAGCTAGAATAAATTCAACGCCGCCGCGTCAGACCAGTTGAACCACGGCGCGAAGAATGTACCGATCAAAATCACTCCGATCGTAAGAACCCCTAGTGCAATTGCATATGGCCGTGTCAGAGGCACGGGATGATTTTCTTCATCTTCATTCGGCATCCGATAGAGATATACAAATTTCATCACATTCAGGTAATAATACGCACCTATCACTGAGTTGATGATACCCAAAACCACAAGCCAGGTATAGCCGGCCTGGATACCTGCTGCAAAAACGACGACCTTCGTTACAAACCCGGCAAAAGGCGGCATACCAGTTAGTGATAAGAACGCCGAGAGCATCATCAAGGCCAATATCGGGTTACGGCGACTCATTCCGGCATAGTCTCGGATATCTTCAAGTCCAGTGATGCGACTGTACGCCATTACGATACCGAAGGCGAGGAGATTCGTCGCGATATACGCAGCGAGATAGAAAACCACGCTTGCTGCACCCAATTGATTAAATGCAACTACGCCAATCATGGCATAACCAGCATGGGCTACAGATGAATACGCCAGAAGCCGTTTGATGTTCGATTGAGGAAGCGTAAGCAAATTGCCAACTGTCATCGTGATAGCGGAAAGAATTGCCAGCGCAAATGTCCATGATCCTGCATAAGCAGGGAAAGACACAAAAAATAGACGGACAAGGACTGCAAAGCCAGCCGCTTTCGAGGCAGTGGACAAGAATCCCGCAATAGGAGTCGGTGAACCTTCGTACACATCTGGTGCCCAGAAGTGGAATGGCACTATGGATACTTTGAAGCCAATTCCAACCAAGATCAGCGCGAGCACACCAATTGCGCTGATTAATGACATATTGCCCCCCTGAAACATCTCCGCCAGTTGATACAGATCGGTCGTCCCAGCGAAGCCAAAGACCAGGCTGAAGCCATAGAGCATAATTGTTGTAGTGAGGATTCCAAAGAGCAGATATTTGAATCCGGCTTCGGTTGATTTATCGTCCGCAAGGATGAAGCCTGCAAGTACATAAAGCGGAATCGATGTGGTTTCGATTGCGAGAAAGAGCATGATCAGGTCCGAGGAAACAGCCATCAGGTCCATACCAAGAATCGAAGCAAGCAGCAGAAGATAAGCCTCGCCGCGCTGCCCAAGTCTTTCACTATCCATCATCAGAAGAGCAGTTGCCGCACCCGCGAACATGAACAGCATTTTGAAGAAGAAGCCAAGCCAGTCGAAACGGATCATTCCACCAAGCGTAGCCGTGGGCTCGCCTGGTTGACCAAAAAGCACACTGATGAGGATGGAAATGAACAAGCCGCCTGCTGTGAGCCAGCCCGCATTGCGCCGCTGTTCTTCCTTCCAGAACGGTTCGATGATTAGCAATAGCATACCAAGGATCAAAATAAGGATTTCAGGGAGAATGGAGGCAAACATGACGGACGTGAACATTAAAGTCCTCCCAGCAAGCGAAGAATGTTTTCAACGCCTTTGTCCACCATGGGAACCATAAAGTTGGGATAGATGCCAAGTAGGATCATAAACAGACATAAAGTCGTGATCGCAACTTTATCGAATGCAGTGATATTAGTAATATGACCTTCGAATTTTTCAGGCATTTGTCCGAAAAAAACTTTTCGAACATTGAGGAGAATGTACGCGGCGGTAATTATGATCGAGATACTTGCAATGACCGCTACGAACCATTGTTCTTTCCAAACACCCAGAAAGATGGGAAACTCAGCCACAAAACCAGAGAAACTGGGCATACCCATCGAAACAAGGCCGCCGATGATAAAACCGATAGCGGCGAAGGGCATCACTTTGATCATTCCCCCCAATTCAGGAATTTGACGTGTATGTGCACGGTCATAGATCATGCCAACAACCGCAAAGAAGAGCGCCGTCATAACTCCATGAGAGAACATCTGCAATCCTGAACCGAGCAAGCCTTCGCGATTGAGCGTGGAAAATCCCAGCATGACCAGCCCCATATGTGAGACTGATGAGAAACCAACCATGTACTTGAAATCCGTTTGTACAAAAGCAATATACGCGCCATAGACAACTGCCACACCCGCAAAAAACATGATCAGCCACTGCCAGTATTTCGCGCCATCAGGTAGCAACATAATGCCTACGCGCAAAGCCGCAAAAGCCCCAAGTTTCATGAGCACGCCTGCATGGAACATTGAGACCGCGGTCGGCGCGGCAACGTGTCCATCGGGCGACCAGTTGTGGAAAGGCCAAATTCCGCCTAGCACTGCAAAACCAAGGAAGACGGGCAGAAACCAAATGTTTTGGAACGTCTGTGAAAAACCTGCACCCTCCATGTGAAGCATATCGAATGAAAGCACGCCCGTATTTTGATATTGCACAATATACATCGCCAGGACACCGACCAAGGAGATAACCGAGCCAATAAAAAGATAAAGGGTCAGTTTCATCGCGGCGTATTCGCGCGTCACTGCCCAACCCCAAATGACGATAAGCAGGTACATCGGGAAAACTGCAATTTCGTAAAAGAAGAAAAGCATAAAAAGGTCAAGTGAAACAAATACACCAAATACTCCCCACGCAAGGATGAATAGGAAAGCAAAGAATTCACGCGGGCGATCCTGTATCCCGGACATCACATGCTTGTCATCATCTCCCCATGAGATGAGCACGCCGGTGAACATGACGACACCAGTCAATAAGACCAGCGGTGTGCTCATGCCATCGACGCCAAAATAAAGGTTGATACCCAGGGCAGGCAGCCAGTCGTACTTTTCGATGAACTGATAACCGCCGGCAGCTTGATCGTAAGTGAAATACACCCAGGCAGATAAACTCAAAGCAAATATCGCGGAGATAAGTGCAATGGCGCGAACTTCGTTCTTTCGATGGGCGGGAATCATCAACATTATTAGTGCTGCTACCAGGGGAGTGAATGTTATGATGCTTAGGACAGGAAAATTCATGAATGCCTCAGGTTTAGTAATTGGAATGTGGAGACTAGAGAATTACCAATTACTATTTACCTCATTGGAAAAACATAACTACAGCTTTATTAATTACATCGAGTATCCATGCGGGATAGATACCAATCCACAAAATGAGAAACATCAACGGAGTCATGACAAGGATCTCGCGGGTGTTAATCTCAGTAAACTTATGTTCACCGTGTGCCCAATGTTCGTTCAGGGGGCCGTGCAATACTTTCCTAATGCCTTTGAGAATATATGCGCCAGTAAAAAGCAAACCTAGCATCGAAACAGCGGTATATG
>DAINRK010000410.1:0-4562 GCA_036741855.1 Anaerolineales bacterium | reverse complement strand
TAGTAGTAGCTTGCACGGAAATCACAATAGCCGAGCTGACCATCAATACTGCATGAGCGAATGTCAGTAACAAGATCAACGCAAGCATATATGCACTGGGGAACGCGACTTCACGCCGCGAGACCAGAATCAAATAGATCCCGATAGAAATATAACTGAAAACGAGCGGCGTAGTAATTCCCACCAATAGTTTCCCCAGATACATATGCCGGTCTTCCAATGGTGAACTCAAAAGCGGCTCAATCGTTCCGCGTTCCTTCTCACCTACGAATGATTCAAGCGCCACAACCAGAGTAAATGATAGCGGAAAGAATCCGATTACTAATACCACAAACGGCACAAGGTTATCCAGAATCAAATCACCACCAAAGCGATTCATAAAATTCACTGCTTGTCTTGTGGTGTCATCGGCAATAAATGGAAATAAAGTTACGAGCAAGAGCATAGGCACAATAATCCGCCAGTCGCGGAACTGATCAATGAATTCGCGGCGCGCCACCATCCAAATCGTTCTAAAATTAGACCGCATAAGGTACTCCTTGCGCGTCTGCCATTGTCTTTAGATAAACATGTTCCAGCTTTCTTGGCACTTCCTGGAAAGAAACCAATGGAGCATTGCGAGTCGTGAGCATGTGTACAAGTTTCGGATTTATGGCTTGCGGCGCTTCAATTCGGAACCGTAAACTGGTTTCGCTTCGAAAAGCCAGGTCTACGCCTTGAGGCAACTCTAAATCACCCACGTCGAAAGCCTTGGCGAATTTTGCCTCGTATTCGACAGGTCCCAACACATCCCGCTTCAACTCGTCCAGCGTTCCACTCAACAATATTTTGCCTCTATAAATAATGGCGATCTTGTCGGCCAATGCTTCAGCCTCTGCAAGATTATGGGTGCAAATGACGATCGTCCGCTGTGATGAGCGTAGTCGTGATATCTCATTTCTCACCAACTGTGCAGATTCGGGATCCATTGCAGATGTGGGTTCGTCCAACAATAATACAGTAGGGTCGTGCATCAGGGCGCGCGCCAGAGCCAGTTTCTGCTTCATGCCCTTTGAGTACTCACCTGAGCGTCTGTGGGCTGCTTCTGTAAGTCCAAAATATTCCAACAAATAATCACTTCGCGACTTTCTCAATTTAGGTTCGAGGCCATAGACCTCACCGAAAAATTCCAAATATTCTATACCCGTCATGCGCATGTATAGGCCATGCTGTTCTGTCAGGACACCGACATTTGTACGGATCTCCTGTGGATTCTTAGTAATGTCATAGCCACCCACGCGTGCCCAGCCGCGCGTTGGCTTTAGTAGAGCCGTCAACATACGGACGGTGGTTGTCTTGCCGGCGCCGTTCTGACCAAGCAAAGCCAGAATTTCTCCGGGTTGGACAGTTAATGTCACAGCATCCACAGCCCAGAAGTCGTGATTGAATTGCTTACTGAGGTCGTTTGTTTCGATCATTGTATTTCCAGAATCTTATCTGCTGCTAATTCTATTTGAATTTTAATTTAGATAGCATCTTTGACAAACATGTGACGCTTTGTAATCCAGCATAGCATAGACGATTAAAGGGTCAATAAGACAACAGTCCCTCTATATCATGTGGAACTACGGAGGAGTGAAGCATCTCCACGATGCCTCAAATACAACGCCGCGCATGCACATATTGTAACGACGGCCATGACTGTCTGGTTGATGTTCATACCGCTGACCATCGATGCGTCGAGCCGCAAAAAGTCCAGAAGGAAGCGCCCCACGGGATAAATGACCAGGTATATGAGGAAGATATCGCCATTCTTCAGGCGATCTGCGAATCGACGAGAGATCCATAAGAGCAGGAACATATTGCCGAAGTTCCAAACCGACTCGTACAGGAATAGAGGATGATAGTACTCGACATTCTGATATCCAGCCAATCGATGAGCAGGATCGATAAAAATTTTCCAGGGGAGATTCGTCGGCGCCCCATAAAGTTCTTGATTGAAAAAATTTCCCCAACGTCCGATCCCTTGTCCAAGGGCGAGGCTTGGTGCAGCAATATCAGCCCATTCGGCAAAACTCAGCTTATGTCTGCGAGTATAAAAATACAGAACAATCGCACCGCCGATGATCGCACCCGGAATCCCAAGCCCACCCTTCCAAATTGCCAACGCATCCAATGGATGGGTTAGATACCAACTGGCTGTGACACCCGATGATGGAGGCGGCGTGAGAATATGCCAGATGCGTGCGCCAATGATTCCACCAATTAACAAATAGGTCAGCAAGTCCCACACAATTTCAGGTTCATAACCGCGTCGCTTCGCCTCGCGCGTTGCGAGCCAGGCGCCCGCAAGCGCGCCAAGCATAAGAATAATTCCATAGAATCGAATAAATATCGGGCCGATGGGAAATCCTTCGGGCATCTTATATCTCCAACATTATTTTTTCATCTTTGCATGTGCATGGCTACGAACATGCAAAATTCTCTGTATCGCCGTAATATGCGCAAAAACTGCCAGGATGGTAAGCCCAATATAAAGCTGGTTGAAGACCAATGAGGGAGCAAGGACGAGATAGCGTTCCACACGGGTAAGCAGACCTACCCTTGCTTCATATCCCAGCCCTTCTGCCCGCGCTTTTACATAAGAAACCATCACTGAGCCAGAGGCCGCGCCGAAGACAAGCAAACCACCCAGCGGCTCACCTAATTTCAGAAAATGATATAAGAGACCAGCATAAATAATCAATTCAGAGTAGCGGTCACTGACCGAATCGACATAGGCACCGAAATCACTGGGTTCCCCGCGCAAGCGAGCCATCGTTCCATCCAATGCATCGATGGGAGTCATGATTAAGACGAGCAAACCACCGGTCAACATATCTCCTCGTGAAAGATAATAAGCACCAATGGTGTTACCAATCAGTCCCAAAATGGTCACCATGTTGGGGGTTAACCCTAAGCGGATTAAGAATCCGCCAATTGGGTCTAGCACCCACTTGAACCATAGGCGCAGATAATCGCTAAATGTTTTTCTGGAAGTTTTTTCACTGGCTGTTTTTACCATTAAATGCCTCTATCCTTAGAACTGGGCAATGATAACAGCAAAATAGCTTACGAAGTGATTTCTTCAATCTGTAATTGACTTATTATTTATCGCCCTCTTCATCCGTTGGGCTAACCAAAACATCCCGTTCTTTTCCCCCGCCCTGAGATGGACCAACAACCCCCATCTCCTCCAATTGATCTAGCAGCCGTGCGGCCCGGGGATATCCTATTCGCAATCGTCTCTGCAGCAACGAAGCGGAAGCGCGTTGACTTTGGCGAACAATCGAAACTGCCTGCTCAATGAGACCTTCATCCTCGTTTTCATCTGGTTCGGCGAGTAACTTCTCCCAGGGCGGCGCGGCATTATCCACCTCAACAGATTTCTGCCAGTGCGAGACAAGCCGTTCAATTTCCATATCCGTGATCATCACGCCTTGCGCGCGAATGGGGTTGCCAACCTCAGGGTTAAGGAAGAGCAGATCACCGCGCCCCAACAAACTTTCAGCTCCCGTGGTATCAAGGATCACCCGACTATCCACGCCAGAGGCAACAGCAAACGCCAAACGGGATGGGAAGTTTGCTTTGATCAAACCCGTTACCACATCGGTGGAGGGGCGTTGCGTCGCGACGATCAAATGAATACCTGTTGCCCGCGCCATCTGCGCAAGACGGACGAGATTATGTTCTGTTTGATCAGGTGCTGACATCATAAGATCTGCAAGCTCATCGATCAAGACCACGATACGCGGGAGAGGATTCCCTTCCTTTTTGCGAGAAACGCGGCGATTATAGATCTCCAGATCGCGCGCGCGATCAGCTTCCAACAAACGATAGCGATGCTCCATTTCAACAACCACCCAACGTAATACTCCAAGGATACGTTCTACGTTGGTTTCGACTTTTCCATAAAGATGAGGTAAACCATTAAAACGCAACAATTCAACCATCTTGGAATCAATCATCACCATACGCAAATCTTCGGGCGAATTATTCATTGCAAGACAGGCTGCAAGCGCGGTAATACATACCGATTTGCCCGAGCCTGTTGCTCCCGCAATTAAAAGATGAGGCATACGTGCAAGATCCGCGACGACAGGTTGGCCCGAAACATCACGTCCCAGCCCCATGGCCAACGGCGTGCCGATTCTATGAAACGCATCGGTTTCCAGGATAGAGCGCATGCGTACGACAGAAGTATGCATGTTTGGCACTTCGATTCCAATATAGGGTTTGCCAGGCACGGGCGCTTCAATTCGCAATCGCTCTGCTGAAAGAGCAAGCGCCAAATCCTTTTGCAGTGAGGCAATTTGGGCCACACGTACTTTGATTTGTTGGGCTTCTTCCTCAGTTGTGTTGCCGCCTCGCTTCATAAAGCCGGGCTGCACAGCGAACTGTGTCACGGTAGGGCCAATGCGAAAACCGATGACCGTTGCAACAATGCCAAATTCACCGAGCGTTTTTTCGATCATGCCGGCGGTCTGGTTGATCGTCCGTTCATCAGGGCGGGTGTTTTGGTCTGCAAGCAATATACTCAAAGG
>DAINRK010000409.1:0-4602 GCA_036741855.1 Anaerolineales bacterium | reverse complement strand
GTTCGAGGGGAATGTGTATATTGGCTCGGAGGATAAGCGTCTTCATGTTGTCAGTGCCCGTTCTGGCAAGGTAGTGTGGACTTATTTTACCAATGGACCGATTCGCTCCTCCCCTCGCATTGCCGAAGGGCATATTTTTGTAGGATCAGATGATTATCATATTCATGCTGTAAATATAAATAGTGGGCGCATGGCATGGAGATTCGAAACAGCCGACGCTGTCCGTTCAACGCCTTTTGTTACGAATGATCTTGTATATGTAGGCTGTGAAACAGGCGATTATTATGCTGTTGATTTTCGCGGCGAATTGAAATGGCGTTTCCGCGCCAAGCGAGCCATTACATCATCGACTATAGGGGCGGGTCAGGTGTTGTATTTCTCATCTGTGGATGGAACGCTGTATTCACTCGATTCCCGCAACGGTTGGGTAATCTGGCGTTTTCGTTTGGGCAAAGCATCCATTAGCACGCCATGTGTCGTTGATGATTTTGTGTTTGTTGGGGCCGCAGATGGATTTATATATGCAGTCGAGGCAAAAAGCTCGAAAGAGCTATGGCGGTTCCGTACAGAACATCAAGTGAACGGCTCGCCCGTAGTATATAAGGATTCACTATACTGCGGCTCAGTGGATGGCAATCTCTATTGTTTGGAATATCGCACGGGTCGCCTGCGCTGGAAATTTGGGACACAGGGTGCCATAACAGGTACCCCTTTGGTATACGACGATATTGTGTATATTGGCTCCACAGATCATCAGGTTTATGCCTTGCTTGCCTGACAAGGAGTTATTCGTGAATAAATTATCTCGCTGGTTGTCCCAACTCTTCGGCAATAATCAATCCTCCTCTGCAACGACCCAGGAGATTGCGAATACTGCGCCCCTTTCAGAACAGCAGATCCAATCCATTGTTAGTAATCAGAATCCGCGTTTTGATCTACAACAATTGATTTCCGCCTGCGGACAATCTGTGGGAAAACAACGCGATCTAAATGAAGATAGCCTGCTTGCCATTACAACAACCATGGCAGGCAATTCAGGGAATTTGCCATTTGGGCTTTATATTGTCGCAGATGGCATGGGTGGCCATCAGTTTGGTGAGGTGGCAAGCAATGCAGCGATCCGTACTGTAGCCGGGTATGTTTTGCGAAAGTTTCATCCTTATTTGTTCCATGTGAAGACCGATACCATGGAAGAATCATTTCAGGAAATCATGCAAGCTGCCGTGACCGATGCACAGCGCGCGATTCAACGCGAAGCTCCTGGGAGCGGTACAACTTTAACAGCTGCCCTCGTGATCGGTCAACAAATTACAGTTGCCCACGTTGGCGATAGTCGAGCATATTTTATCTATCCTGATGGGCGTATTGAGCCGATTACCCGGGATCATTCACTTGTGAAACGTCTGGAGGAACTAGGGCATATTACTCCAGATGAAGCTGCTAACTATCCGCATCGCAATGTACTCTATCGTGCGTTGGGACAGGGCGAAATACTCGATCCTGATATTTTTACAATTGGTTTTCCTCAACCTGGTTATTTGATGATATGCAGTGATGGATTGTGGGGAGTCGTTGCCGAGCAGGATCTGATCCGATCGATTGTCGACGCCCCCAATCTTCAGCGTGCATGCCAAAACCTCGTCAGTGCCGCCAATACGGCAGGAGGTCCTGATAATATCAGTGTGGTTCTCGCACAGCTTATTGGGTGATTATGTCATCTCAACCTCCGGATTTCTATGTGATTTTAGGTGTATCCCGCGATGCATCGCCGGAGGAAATCAAGCGCGCTTATTTTGAAGCTGCACAAAGACTACATCCTGATAAAAACACGGCCGCAGGTGAAACTGAATTGTTTCTAGGCGTTCAACAGGCCTACGAGACATTATCCAACCCCCAGCGTCGGGCGCAATATAATGCAATATTGCCGCCTGAAAAGAAATTTATTCTCCCATACCAACATCAAATCCTTTGCAGCCGTCCGAATTTAGTTCAACTGGATGAGCCGCAAATGTTATATGTCATGCTGGAACTTGAGGCACCAGCCGAGGCTCGTCAGTCCTCAGCGCCGCCACTTAACGTAAGCCTTGTAATTGACCGTTCCACTTCCATGCAGGGCGAAAAGATGGATATTGTGAAGGCCTCAGCCATCCAGGTATTACGGAATCTGAGGCCGCAGGATATTTTGAGTGTTGTAGCATTTAGTGATCGAGCGGAAGTGATCGTGCCTGCTTCATATCAGCAGGATCGTCAGCGCCTCGAGGCCAAGATTCAATTGATTCAGCCCACCGGGGCGACTGAGATGTACCAGGGACTTGAACTGGCGGTCAAGGAGGTATTTAGGAGTATTGATTCGAAACGTGTCAATCACATTATCCTTCTTACCGACGGCCATACTTATGGTGACGAACAGCAATGTCTTGAGCTGGCATCCAGGCTTGCGGAGCGCGGAATCGGTGTAAGCTGCATGGGAATTGGGAAGGAATGGAATGATATTTTTCTCGAAGCGCTTTCCACTCGAACCGGAGGAAGTACTGCGTACATTGCCCAGCCTGCTGATATCAAGCGACTTCTCCTTGAGAAATTTGATGCACTGGGCCAAACTTTCGCAGAGGACGTTACACTGCAAATTTCTCCGGCTGAGGGTGCTGAGCTGGCTTACGCATTTCGCCTGCATCCGGATCCATCCACAATCGCTATTGAAAATCAACTGCATCTGGGCGCAATATTACAAGATGCTGCCACTAGTGTGCTTTTTGAGTATATAATTCAGCCAAAAGCGGTAAAATCAGACTCATTGACGATTCTAAATGGTACGCTGAAGGTGTCGATTGCTTCGCATCCAACGCCGGTTCCTCCCTTGAGGATTCTCCTTAAGCGTCCCGTGTCGAACTCGCCGGAGGTCGAACCACCGCCTCCGAAGATTGTTCAAGCATTGTCGCGCCTCATGTTGTACCGTATGCAGGAGCGGGCACGTAAGGAAATCGATAAAGGGAATATCGATACGGCTACACGTCAGCTCCAAACACTTGCGTCAAATTTATTGGCACAAGGTGAACGTAGTCTGGCTCAAACCATTCTGCTTGAAGTAAATAACTTGCAGCAAAAAAATACCCTCTCCGACGAGGGGAGCAAGAAGATTAAATATGGTACTCGTGCATTGTTCCTAGAGTCGCCAAAGAAGGAGATCATCTCATGATTATTTGTTCCAATTGTCAGTATAAGAATGTCTCGGGCGCAGTTTTTTGCGCGGAGTGTGGAGCACAACTCGATGGAGTGGAAACGCTTGTCACTCAAGCCATCACAGATGAGCAGATTGAAGAAGAGTTAAAAAAGAGAACTGCTCGTCCGGAGCCTGTTTCAGCTCCCTCCAATAGTTGGATTTCCTTACACCTGATGGATAGCGGCAAGATTTTGCCACTCGCCTCCCGAAATGAGTTCACGCTTGGGCGCCTCAGCGAAGGCCAGCCGATCATGCCGGATATCGATCTGACTCCGTACCAAGCCTATGCATCCGGCGTCTCCCGCCTGCACGCTGTGGTCAAACGTGAGAATAACAGGGTGGCTGTGATGGATTTGGGATCATCCAATGGCACTTATGTTAATGGCCGCCGCCTTAATCCGCATACAGAAGAGTCCCTGAGCCACGGGGATATTGTAGCCCTGGGCAAGCTCAAGATTCAAATTCTGCTTCGCAATATCTGAAATTAAGTCAGCACAGAAAGGTAGGTACTTATGGCCTATTCAGTCATTCTTCATGTTACGGGCGAAGCCTCCATACTTGGCGAAATTGAAGAGCTCCCTAAACCTACTGATACAATCATCACACTAACAAACCCGCGCCTGCGCGATGGTAAGGATATTCATTATCTGGAACAGAATGTTGTTAAAGTGATCTGGCCCCTCGTCAGGGTCACCCTGATCGAAGTTCTGCAAAGCGAAGAGGAAGAGAACCTGATCGGCTTTGTGAGGGAATAATACATGTCCGAAGAATTCGGCCGTCGCCGCATCCTCGTCGTGGATGACGAGGAGCGCATGGTGCGTTTCATCCGCATGAATCTGGAGCACGACGGCTTTCAAGTCGCGGAAGCCTTCAATGGCAAGCAAGCTATTCAGAAACTTCGCGACGTTACCCCCGACTTAATTTTGCTCGACGTAATGATGCCCGATCTCGACGGGTTTGAAGTGTTGGAAACCATTCGAGAGGGAAGCAATGTGCCAGTCATTATGCTCACTGCCAAGGGTGAGGAGGATGACCGTGTCCGCGGTCTCGAGCTGGGAGCAGATGACTACATCACAAAACCCTTCAGCCCGCGAAATGGTCAGCCGAGTGAAGGCGGTTATTCGCCGCACGGAAAGCGCGGGCGGCTCGATGCACGAAATCATCGAAGTGGATGAACGGCTCAAGATCGATTTTGATCGCCGGGAGGTCTGGCTGGAAGGCAAGCTGGTCAAGCTGCGCCCGACCGAATATCGCCTGCTGTATCATCTTGTTCAAAATGCCGGGTGGGTTGTGACTCACGACCAACTGCTTGTAAAAGTATGGGGATACGAATATCGTGACGAACCGCATTATGTGCGCCTGTACATCAATTACCTCCGCCA
>DAINRK010000408.1:0-4617 GCA_036741855.1 Anaerolineales bacterium | reverse complement strand
CCGTTTGAAGTTTGCCAACAAACCAGGTACCTGCATTGGAGAGTGCCTTGTAATCCACATCCACAGGGTTCTGTGACGCCAGCAGTAAGCCAAGCCCAAAAGCACGTGCCTGTTTGAACATACGGAGAAGAGGCTGCTTGGATGGCGGATTGCGCTGCGGCGGAATGAAACCAAATATTTCATCGATGTAAAGCAATGCACGCAGGGACGTGGAGCCGCTTTGTGTGCGCATCCATGATTCGACCGCCGAAAGCAGCAGCGTGACAAAGAACATTCGCTCGGCATCCGAGAGATGCGCGAGATAAAAGATGCTGTGACGCGGGCGACCCTCTTCTGTATAGAGCAGTGAATCGACGTTCAGCGATTGACCTTCGCGCCAGGTTTCAAAGGTGGGTGCAGCGAGGATGTTATTCAACACCATCGCCAGCTCCATGCGGTCTTTAGCTGGGAAGAAGGTTTCAACTGGAAATGCACCCAGCTTTTCAAAGGGCGGTGTTTGTGTTTGCAGAACTAATTCAGACAATTGGACATCATCGCCCTTGCTCCATTCGTTCTCGAAAATATTGGAAAGCAAGATGTGTTCGCGGGAATGGATGGGATCGATGTCCTCATAACCCACCAGTCCAAGCAACGCTGTGACCGTGCTGCTGATTTTCTCACGCAGCATCTCGCGGTTCTCTCTCCAATCTAAACCAGGCGCGGCGAGCGACGTGAGAACACTGACCGGGATTCCCGCATCTGAACCGGGTGTATAGATTGCAAATTGAACAGCATTCTTAAGCGCCAGCACGCGTTCCTGCGGGATGTCCCACTCTTCCAAACCTTTTCGCCATGATGATGATGCATCCATTGCAAGCTGATCGAGCGTCTTGCCTGAACGACGCGCCATGTCCGGGTCGATCCAGGGTTGAAAGTCCTGCGGGGCAAGGTCGGGGAAGTGTAATACTAAATTTGTGAGATCCCCTTTGGGATCAATGATAATTGCAGGGATGCCTTGCAGCGCGGCTTCTTCAAGCAGGGAAATACACAAGCCTGTCTTTCCTGAACCCGTCATGCCGGTGACCACTGCATGTGTGGTCAGGTCAGCGGGGTCATACATCACTGGTTCATTTGTAACTGTCTGGCTGAGGGGCTCGTATTTGCGTCCGAGATAAAAATTGGAATCAGTCATAAAGGTCTCCTGCATGAAAGTAGAACGCACGTGCTAGGACTAAATGTACTCCATTTCCTTGCATCGCACAAGGAAAGAGTTTGGAAATGTATGACATTGTCAAAGTCCAATATCTTTAACGCGAACACTGCGAATTGACGAATGATACGAATAAATTTGCTCATTCACAATACACGTGCACCTCACTGCTTGCGCACTGCTCGATAGGGCTTGGTGCAATGCAGATGCTCGAATTCCAAACGTGGTGATTTGTCAAATTATTTGAGAAGACTTTTCATACTTGTAATTCAGCCTAACTAACCTGCAAATTGTAAGCATGAAATTCGCGTGTAAAATCTGCGGCTCATCAAAATCTTCCACTCATTAGAGGGAAACAATACATGCAGAATCAATCTGGCCTAGTTCGTATCAAACGTAAAACAATTCTATATTTTGTTCTTGTGGTTCTTATTTTGGCTATTGCCACACCTGCTTTGGCAGCTTATCTCGGGCCAAATCGAACTGTTACAGAGACAACCAGTTCGTGCAAAGTCGTCCTGTATGAATGTAGGTATGTGCCAGCCAAAGATGACTATCGATACAAAAGAGTGGAGGACTGGTCATGCTCGAATGAAAGCAAACCCTGGAAGGATTATGATAGCTCGGGGCCAGCATGTGAAGCATGGTCGGCTGGACGGACCTATTGGGAGCAAGAGGAAACTCAGCAAGAAGTGACCACGACTTATCCGGAGGCGACCATCAAGGGTTCGCTGCAAAGCTGTACGTTGCAAAATGGTTGGTGCACTACTTCACCTCAACTGTCCTTGAACGGAACTGAACCAGTCTCGGGCTATAGAATAATTGCAATTGAAGGCTCGATAAATGGACAAACCTTCGCATGTGCAAACTCCACTTGCACTGTACCTCTAAATCAAGGCAATAATACGTTCACCTATTGGGCACTTTCATCATGGGGTGACAGTTCCACTATGGGAACATTGAATGCAAAAGTGGATTCTCAACTGCCCAACATCACAGGAACATTCAGTGGGACATCAGGGACAAATGGTTGGTATCTCAGTCCTATAACCTTCAATGGAACGGCCTCCGACTCTACTTCTGGACTGGCAAGTTTCACCTGTACTTTGGATGGTGTCGCGCTCGGTTCATGCAATTCCATTACCATCAATAGCGAAGGCGCACATACACTTGTGTTAAACGCCCGTGATAATGCTGGGAATAAGCGCACTCTATCTCAGAATACCTCACTTGATACGCAAGATCCCATCCTTAATGCCAGCCTCAATGGTACCTTGGGTTCGAACAACTGGTACACCAATGCTACATTGAATGCGGCGGCTTCAGATCCCTCACCTGGCTCAGGCCTATCCACCTTTGAATACAACCTTGACAACAATAGTTGGATAACCTTCCCAACTTCCGGCGTGCTAACCCTACCAGAAGGTAAGCACAGTATAGACATAATTGCAAAAGACAACGCGGGACGCACCGTCTCATCTTCAAAATCTTTTTGGCTTGATAAAGTTCCCCCAAGTGTTAGCGTTGAACCGACAGGAGCGTTCGGTGCAAATGATTGGTATACCACCACTCTTAATATCAGTGCATCTACTAATGATGATACATCAGGTGTTGATATCTTCGAATATAGTCTTGATAATAGCGCTTGGACTACCTACCAGACGCCTCTAACCATCGGCGATGGCTCACATAATATTTCGTTTTGGGCGCAGGATGCAGCTGGATTAGTCACACAAGTAGATCGCACATACAAGGTGGATACGCGTATCCCACAGATTGCGGGCAGCCTAAGTGGAATTCCTGGAACAAACGGTTGGTACACATCCGATGTGACGCTTTCCTCTTCCGCCTCCGACCCCGCACCGGGTTCAGGACTAGACGCATTTACCTACAGCCTGAATGGGCAGGCAGAAACATCCTACACAAACGCCTTAATTCTTTCAGATGGAGAGCATACGGTCCAACTCAAAGCTCAAGACAAAGCGGGATTAATCTATACTTTGGAACAAAGGGTAAAAGTAGATACTATTCATCCATCCTTGAACATTCAAACAATATTACCGAGCTGGATTAAAGACACTGTCACAATTACTGGTACCTCTACTGACAGCGGCAGCGGATTGTTCAAAGTGGAAATTTCCACAGATGGCGGGCAAACTTGGGAGGCCGTGACCGGTACCCTATCGTGGAGTTACGTATGGGATACATTTGATAAATCGAATGGAATTTACGAACTTCATGTACGTACAACAGATAATGCTGGACTAACCACTGAACAGGCTTTTAACGCCGCAATAGATAACAGCGGTCCAAAAATCAGTATGCCCGACTCCTGGTATCAGTGGGATACAGTTACGCTTGATGTATGGGATAACCATAGTGGATTGTCTGAGGTGCGAGTTGAGATCAGCGACCCTGATGGGCGCTGGCCGACCCGCAAAATTGATCTTGACCCTGAAAGTTTCCCCCTGGAGTTCAAGTGGGACCGACGCTTTGGTGACGATACCATTGCGCCGCTGGGCTCATATGGTATGAAGGTGATTGCCTTCGATAAATTGGGTCATTTAACACGAAAGAATGCCTCAATCAATATCTTGCTCGGAATCTTACCTGCAGGACAATTGGCCACACCGCAACCATATGTGCGGCTGGAGTCGATCTCTGTTCCTGCATACGCTGCGACGCCGATAGTATCACCAATTATGACTCAGGCGCCTGTAAGGAGCGACTTTGGTTCCACACTAGAACCTTATGTGCAAGGTCCTCCTATACCGGAAACGTCCCCAACCCCACGTTCCACTCCCACTCAAATTAACGTATTGGACTGGTTACAGTCCATCTTTATACCTAATGCAAGTGAAGAGACCGTGACGGAAATTGGATTATTTGAGGGAATAAATCCTATTGTTCCACAAACTTCCGCTTCGGGATCGAATCTCCTCTGGGGAGCTACAGCTGCAGCCATGATCGGCTCAGTAACTGCTTATGCACTTGAAGAGAGGCGAAAACAACAGGAGGAACAGGCTAGACAAGCCGCCCTCGAGGCACAGAAGGAAGAACGTCATGAAAAAATGCAAGCGCGTAAGATGGAAAAACTGGAAATCCAGTGGGCTCAGGAACGCGCGTGGGAAGAAGCACGATTGGAACAGCAGGCGAAACAGGAAACCGCTAAAGCCCATCTCATATTTATGGAATCTGAGAAGAAAGAAATGTGGGTGGCTAAACCAGCGGCAACGCTCAAACAAGAGCAAACGAAGAAAGCGGAGGAGTTACAAGCTGGTTTAGCGGCATATTACAACGCCATAAAGCAAGGGGAAAAAGAGAGTTCGAATACGCAAGCGAATTGGTGGGAGAATACCAAGTCATTTGTAAACGAAAAGATCATTGAACCGTTGAATACAAATATCTACCAGCCGTACATTAAACCG
>DAINRK010000407.1:0-4619 GCA_036741855.1 Anaerolineales bacterium | reverse complement strand
ATGAGAATGCCAGCGAAAGCGAGTGACATGATAAAGGCATTGCTTCCATAACGCGCCTGGCGGCCGGTCAAGAAGCGGCGGACTCTTTCGGGTTCCAAAATTGCATACGTAGCAAGCCCGAGAATGACAAATCCCGCGCTTATGAGCAAATAGCGCTGAAGATTTTCCACATTCGTAACAGTGAATACCTGGGCAGAAACCAGTCCCCGTATGATGCCGAGGAAGAAAGTTATGATACAGGCGATCAGTGCGACAATTAACGCTGCAATAGAATAATTTCGCGAGGCGGATTGTTTTGTATCGTTTTTCATTAGCGCCATCTCCGAACTTCAATCGCGGTTGTACCCATAAAGAGGCCCAGTGCAATGAGGCTGATATAGTAGACAATATCTGACAACTTAATGTTGCCAGCATTAAAAGCATCGTTGAAATGTGATGACATATTAAAGTAATTGAGTACCTCTCCACCATTAGGCAATAAGTTTGCAGGCAAGCTCACCATAAACCATAGGAAGAAGAACAGGCCAAATGTCGCAAAGAATGCTGCAAATTGATTTGTGAATATTGCTGATATCCCTACACCCAGGGCCAGGAATGCACCGGCTACAAGAATCACACCCAGATAAGCAGATAAGAACAGCTTTTGATCGATGCCTGGGCTTACCAATCCGAAGTGCAGAATAATCGGAAAAACCAAAGTGATTGCCAGAACGGTCAATATAAAAAGAAAGGCACCTAACCACTTACCGAAGACTAGTTCAAAATCCCGGATAGGAGCTGTAAGCAGCAACTCCAGTGTCCCCATGCGGGCTTCATCTGAAAGCAGCCTCATTGTCAAAACTGGCGTGGTGAACACGAGCAGGAAACAAAACAGCCATGTGATCGGAGTGATGTCTGGTGCTGGTGCACCAGAAAACGCCTGCTGAGATGTTGCAAACACAATGATGGCAAAATAGATGCCGATTGGCAGGAGGATTGAAAATGCCACGACATAAGCAAGTGGGCTAATAAAGTAATGATCGTATTCGCGCTTTGCAATTGTCCAAATATTTCGCATGTAAAACCTCTATGAAGATTTCTTGCCAGAAGTATTTTCGCGAGTGAGCTCAAGGAAAATCTCCTCAAGGCTCATACCGACTGGCCGCATTTCAAGCAGATCAAACCCTGCTTGAATCACGGCCTTTGCCACTTGTGGACGAACGTCCTGCCCGGCTGAAAATTCAAATTCAACTGACCCATCAGACTTCGCTTCTACATCTCGAACACCCTTAACTTTCTGGATCTTCGCAGGTAATTCATCTGAATCACCGCGTACGCGCAGTACAACACGCTGTGAGCCCACGAGCCTCGATTGGAGGTTTTCAGGCGTATCCTCAGCAACGATCTGTCCTTTGTTAATAATCAGGACTCGATCGCACATCTGTTGCGCTTCCGAAAGAATATGAGTGGAGAGAAGAACGGTTCGATCTTTGCCGATATCACGAATTACATTGCGGATTTCCACGACCTGCGCGGGATCAAGACCAATAGTAGGTTCATCCAAAATGATAACTTCAGGGCGATGAATCAAAGCTTGAGCCAGACCCATGCGCTGGCGCATGCCTTTTGAAAAATTGCCAATGTACCCCGTCGCGCGGTCCTGCAAGTCAACCATTTCCAGTGTTTCATACGCGCGCTCCTCTGAGTCAGGAATATGACGCAGATCTGCCATGAATTTGAGGTAATCAACCGCAGTCATGTCAGTATAAAGAGGAACGGTTTCCGGAAGGTAACCGACTCGTTTTCGAACCTCAAGTGACTCCTCAACTACATCATAGCCAGCCACGATCGCGGTTCCGTCTGTGGGAGGCATGTAACCGGTCAGGATTCTCATCGTTGTTGTTTTACCTGCGCCATTGGGCCCAAGAAAGCCAACAATTTCTCCTTGATTGGCATCAAAGCTTATGCTATCGAGGGCGCGGCGCGCGCCGTAGTCCTTAACCAGACCTTCGACTTGGATCATTCGTGCTCCTTAAATTGGGATTGGTTGTTCGCAAACAAACAAAAGGCACGCCTGCCGGTGGGCCGCCGTGCCGAAAATTATTTCGTAAAATACTATACAGAGTTTCAAAATCGAAGTCAAGTGGCTTGTGAATTTCTAATCAAACGTTAATAATAAATCAAAAGAGGATCATCTTAAGAAAAAATACCACACACCGATCGCACCAAAGACACATACGCCAAGAAGCATGATACCAAGCAGCGCCAGCATCCAGCCATTTGTGGATTCCGGTTCTATTGTTGGATTGGAGGCTATTGGTGTGGGAGCACGCGGGATCGGGATCGCATGACTGTGTTCTGTGGTGCCAGCCATGTTTGAAGTGCTCATCACCCCCTCCAGAAAGTCTGGCATGCCATTTCGATTCGCATCCAACGATCCCATTGCCTGTTCATATTTTGCGCGAATGTCGGGCGGCAGTTCATCGAGACTGTTGTATTCTTTCCCATCGGCAATGATCTTTGTTGTCGATGAAATAACATTTGAGATCATCCCTTCGATTGAATCAGACATTCCATTTTTATTTTGGTCGGCGAGGTTCGTCAAATTTTTCAACACATCAGGAATACCATTTCTATCTTTGTCCCCAAGCTGACTCATCGCGCTTTCATAATTTTTGCGCACGTCCTCAGGCATTTCGTCCACGCTTTTATAGGTCTTGCCGTCAATTACGATGATTTTTTGATTCATGTCGCCTCCAGCGATACATTAAGTTTACAGGAAGCGTCAATTGAATGCAAGACATTCATATCTTATTAGCATATCAAACGTGCACATACCAGTCTGTAGTACACTTTGTCTTTTGGAGGCATCATGACCGAATTGCTCTATCAGACAGATAGCTATATACAGGAGTTTGACGCGCATGTTCATTCCGTCTTGCCCGATGAGCGCGCAGTTGTTTTAGATCGGACAGCTTTTTATCCAGGTGGAGGTGGACAGCCCTGTGACTTTGGATCGCTGACCATCGACGGTGTTGTGCATCCTGTGGATAAAGTGAAAAAGCAGGGCGATAATGTTCTGCATTTTCTGGGTGGAAACAGTCCTCTGCCATCTACTGATTCCGCTGCACGCGGGACGTTGGACTGGGCGCGGCGATATAAGCTGATGCGCACCCATACGGCCCTCCACGTCTTGTGTGGCGCGATCTTTCGCGATTACGGCGCACTGGTCACAGGTGGTAATATGGAGCCGCTCAAAGGTCACCTGGATTTCGAGTTCGCGACCATGCGCGGCGAACTCGTCCGCGAGATCGAAGTGGCTATCAACAAGGAAGCGCAGGCGGGACGTGATGTTCGTGTGAATATATTGCCCCGCGAGGAAGCCTTCCAAATCCCGGACTTGATTCGCACGAAGATCAACCTTCTTCCTGAAGGAATCTCACACGTGCGAACCATCGAGATCGTTGGCCTTGATCTCCAGGCAGATGGTGGGACGCATGTACGCAATACGACTGAAGTAGGAAAGATACGCGTTGCAGATTACAAAAGCAAAGGCGCGATCAATAAGCGCATCTATATTGAGCTCGAGTAATTTATCCCTATTTGGCGCACGTTTTTCATTCTGAAAATTATTATCATACGCTACGATAACAACACCTGCCCACAATATTCACATTTATCCATGCCCAGTTCAAGTGTGCCACCGCAATTTGGGCATTGGATGGTCTCGACTTTGATTGGGAAACCTGCAGCTTTGAAAGCAGCCTCGTTATCAGCCAGATCCCGGCGGAGGCGCTTCAGCCGCGCCAGATACGCATCACCTGTCACTTCGCCAGATTTTCGCAAGCGTTCCACATCCGCAATCGACTCTTTCAACATGCGCCGCTCTGCTTCAAGTGATTCCTTGCTCTTGTCTTGAAATGATACTTTCAGTTCAGGTTTCTTCGGTATGGATGTGAGAATCGCTGCGATCACCAATATCACGGCCGAGACGATCACACCGACGATCATCGGCGTATATTGAAAGCCGGGGATGGAACTGAAACTGGCCTTATGAACCTGCACTTCATTTCCATCTGCAATGATGACATAACGCTCATTTCCCAATTTACCGACATCGATGCGTGTGATGGGAGTACTGTGAGTTGTTAAATTGTTGCGAGATCCATTTTCGGAATAGATTGCCACCTCGCCGCTTTCTGCGCCAATGACCGCTTCTTCCTTTCCATCGCCGTTAATATCAATACCGGAAATTTCAGTCACCTTGTCGGAGAGTGATCCACTCCA
Organism: Anaerolineales bacterium; assembly: GCA_036741855.1. GTDB lineage: Bacteria > Chloroflexota > Anaerolineae > Anaerolineales > Villigracilaceae > Defluviilinea. Next base: position 353 of record DAINRK010000407.1, on the reverse strand, counting down.
TAGCTGATTACCTGTATTAGAAAAGGCCCACACGCCACCATCTTTCCCGCCAACGACGATCTCACGTGACGATGGGTCACCGTTTAATTCCACTTCACGCACTTCGCTGACAGCTTGCCCCAAGGAGCTGTTGAAAATCGTGTTTCCATCCGCCGCGCTGTAGATATAAAGGGCACCATACTCTCCGCCTGTAATGACTTCACTGTTACCATCGCCATTTAAGTCGAACGCGCGCATTCTACGAAGTTCTTCCTGGCTTGTGGTCCAAATCGCTTTTCCTTCGCTGTCCAGGACGGCAAGGGCACCACTATGCGAGGCTGCCGCGAGGTGGATGGCCCCGCCAATCCTTGCAT